>NZ_JAVKEW010000159.1:0-21808 GCF_040226375.1 Coleofasciculus sp. G2-EDA-02
GACTTGTATTTACATTACCACAATAGTAGAACGTTATCCGAATTATTTGACTGGCGAATTTATTCGCTACCTAGACGGTTCGCTCGGTTTCATCTCCCAGCTAAAGAGCGTGGGAGCCTTCACCCATCGCTTGAACGGTAACGTGGGCAGGATTGGCGCGATCGCACGGACTCACCCCAAAACACGCGATCAATGCTCAACATTATACGGTTGCTCGCTTCTACAGCCGCACTGAAGCCGAAAATCACCAGCGCTTTCTGGCAAAATGGATGCCTGATGCACAGTTTGAGGTGGTTTTCGATGAGTATGCGGTAACTTCTACCGTATGACATAATATTAGGTACTACGTTTTTATGTTTTTTATGTATGATTAGAGTAGTGAGCAATAAAAAAATCCAAGCCAGAAGGCTGGCTCGGGAGCATGGGGCGATTAGCCCACTGTGTCACTTGTTCTTGAGTTGCTAATGTTCAGGATTGTCATCGTCATCCTGGTCATCATTAGTTGCAGCAATTACTGCCATAATTGCGTACTCGATAAACTCAGGATGCTTGACGAATTTTCCGTCAGCAACTGAAAGAACAAGCAAAACGATTGCAAAGCCGAAGAAAATTGGCTTTTTCATTTTGCTATGTTTAATTTACATTATTGATCATTATAGCGCCTAACCTTACTTTACGTATGGTAGGCGCAATTTGTATGTGTATGGTCACATTCCACTACACTCATGCTAACTTGCGATCGCACCGCACCTCATCCTGACTTTTCAGGGGAAGTTTAGAAACTATTGTAGAGACGCGCCATGGCGCGTCTGGGCTGGTTTAGTCACATCTAGGTATAACCGAAAAGATAGTAGTGAAACCCGCCCCGACACAATCTCCCTTGATTGCGCCACATACTGTAGAAAGAAAGACCCAATTCCCCCTTCCCCCATAACCCGGACAGCCAATACTCTAAACTGAGAGATTGATCGTACTAAAAAAGGGAACCTAACGATGCGACTCTCTCAAATGCTACTCGTCACCCTCCGGGAAGACCCAGCCGAAGCCGAAATCCCCAGCCATAAACTTTTGGTTCGCGCTGGCTATATCCGTCGCATCGGTAGCGGAATCTACGCTTATCTCCCCCTGATGTGGCGCGTTTTGCAAAAAGTCTCCCAAATCGTCCGGGAAGAAATGAACGCCACCGGCGCCCAAGAATGCTTACTTCCCCAACTCCAACCCTCTGACCTGTGGAAAGAATCCGGGCGCTGGGACACTTATACTAAAGCAGAAGGGATCATGTTCGCCCTCACCGATCGCCAAGAACGAGAACTCGGACTTGGACCGACTCACGAAGAGGTGATCACCACCATCGCCCGTGAGATGATCCGTTCCTATCGCCAACTTCCCCTCCACCTCTACCAAATTCAAACCAAGTTTAGAGATGAAATCCGCCCTCGGTTTGGACTGATGCGGGGACGAGAATTCATTATGAAAGACGGCTACTCCTTCCACACCGATGAAGACAGCCTGAAAAAAACCTATCAGGACATGGATCAAGCCTATCGCAACATGATCACCCGTTGCGGTTTAGCCTTTCGCGCCGTGGAAGCTGATCCAGGCGCAATTGGCGGTTCCGGTTCCCAAGAATTTATGATTCTGGCGGATATCGGAGAAGATGAGATTCTCTACACTGAGGATGGTAACTATTCTGCCAATGTGGAAAAAGCCAGTTCCCTCCCGGCTGATCCTGAACCGTCCCCCTTTGAGACTTACGAAAAGCGGGAAACCCCAAACACACCCACCATCGACTCCCTGTGTAAATTCCTCAACTGTTCCCCAACCAACGTCTTAAAAAACGTCCTCTACCAAGCCGTTTATGACAATGGGATGACGGTACTGGTAATCGTCAGTATCCGAGGCGATCAAGAGGTTAACGAGGTGAAACTGCAAAATGAGTTAATTCGTTTAGCCGATCAATATAACGCCAACGCCCTCATCGCCCTAACCGTTCCCGACGCCACTACCCAGGCAAAATGGGCGTCTAAACCCCTCCCTGTTGGCTATATCGCCCCAGATTTAGATGATGATTATATCCGCCCCGCTAGCGATGTCGCACCGCGATTTTTACGCTTAGTCGATAATACAGCCGTTGAACTGAAATATTTTGTCACCGGGGCGAACGAAACCAACTATCACGTCGTTGGTGCGAATTGGGGTGAACCCTTCGCCTTACCTAAACAGGTGGTAGATTTGCGGACAGCCAAAGCAGGCGATCGCGCGATTCATGATCCTAGCCAAATTCTACACAGCGCTAGGGGAATTGAAGCCGGACATATCTTTCAGTTAGGCACAAAATACTCTAAAGCCATGGGTGCGACGTACACCAACGAAGCCGGGGAAGAAAATCCCCTTTATATGGGATGTTATGGTGTAGGCGTATCGCGACTGGCGCAAGCGGCGGTTGAACAATCCTATGATCAGGATGGAATTATTTGGTCACCCGCGATCGCACCTTATCACGCGATTATTACCGTTCCCAATATCTCCGACGCCAAACAGATGGAAGCCGCCGAGACACTTTATCAACAGTTATGGCAAGCTGGTGTAGAAACCTTACTCGATGACCGCGATGAACGGGCGGGTGTGAAGTTCAAAGACGCTGATCTGATTGGCATTCCCTATCGCATTGTCACGGGGCGATCGCTCAAACAGGGTAAAGTGGAAGTTGTGGAACGGGCAACTCACCAATCTCAAGAATTGCCTTTGGATCAAGTTGCTTCTACGGTTAAACAATGGCTTAATGCGGCATTAACGTAACCTCCACAATTAATACTGAAATGAATAAGGCAGCACTGACTCAATTCATTATAGTGGCACTTTATATTTCTGCCTTTATTGGTGTCATGTTGGGTCTAGTCGGTGGATTTCAGACAGGAATTGCCTGTACTGCCATTGTTTTTTTCTCAATTCTTTCCTATAAGTATCCCCGAATCGGATTATGGGGACTATTAATCTATCTTCCCTTTAGCGGTAGCATTATCTATTCTCTGGGCGATGTTTACCAATCCCTGGGTGAGAGAATCGCCTACTCCGGGAATCATCCTCTATTTCATCTGATCAAAGATGCGTTTTACTTTCCCGCCCTAATCGCCCTAATTCAGTCGCGGGATTCGTTCTGGAAACTACTACCGCGATCGATTCTCAAACCCTTATTAATCGCGATCGCACTTGTGCTAGCGGTGGCGTTAATCACCTTCGGCTTGGTTAATTTACCGCAGCAGTTCGATCCCCAGGTCAAAGGAAGCCCGTTTCTGATGGGAATTCTGGGATTAAAAGGGTTGGTGGGGTATATTCCCCTACTTCTGTGTGGGTATTATCTAATTCGCGATCGCACGGATTTATTTTTCCTGACTCGTTTGCACCTAATTGTGATCCTTATCTGCTGTAGCTTGGCGTTTCTCCAATATCTGTGGCTGGTTACCGGTTTATGTCCCAGTAACAATAGTTTGACGGGAGAAGCTGTCTACAGAGCCAGTTTACAGGCAAGATGTTTAGTCGGCGGTTCTCTGTTATACAATCCTAAAGTTGGATTAATTCGTTTACCGGGTACATTTGTCGCACCGTGGCAATGGGGTTGGTTTCTCATTTCCAGCGCTTTTTTCACTTATGGGGCGAGTGTCAGTGATCCGTCTCGTCGGTGGCGACTCGTGGGGTGGGTGGCGATGGTTGCAGTCTTGGCGGTGGCGGTAATTTCGGGTCAACGAATTGCTCTGGCGATCGTTCCGGCAACGTTTGTTCTGTTATTATTACTCACAGATCAGCATAAAGGATGGCTACCGATTAAATTAGGAATTGGTGTTCTTTTAGCGATTTGGATTACTCAAACCTTGGGAAAGGTGGAAGAACGGGTAATTAGTTTAGTTGATCGCTGGGAGGCGTCTCCACCTCCTACATTTATGCTGAATCAATTTCAGTGGGTATGGAGTAGACAACAGGGCTGGTTAGGACATGGTTTAGGACGAGCGACTAATGCGGCGCGTCGCTTGGGAGAAACTCAACTGATTGAAACTTTTTATGCCAAATTGTTTTACGAAATTGGTCCGGTTGGGGTTGTGGCGTTTCTGGCGCTGGTTTCGTTGCTAACTTTTTTTACGTTTAAGTCATATCGGTCGATACAAGATGCTTCTTTACAACGTTTAGGGTTGTGTCTTTGGGTGTTTGTTTTATTTATTAGTTATAACACCTATTATTATCCTCTGGCTGTCGATCCCGTGGAAGTTTATTATTGGTTTTTTGCTGGGGTTTTGCTCAAGTTACCTAAACTTGATGATCCGGTAGGTTCTGAAACACTACGTTCTGATCACAAAGACGCTTAGGCTAGAACACAGGGTAATACCAAATCCGGGTTAGCCACCCCCTTTATAAGCTAGTCCGCGCAGGCGGACTTTGTTTGTGTAGCTGCGACTTCTAGTCGCCAGGGCAAAAAAGGGGTTCCTTATTACCGAGGTTTTAAAACTTGCCAAAGGATAAAAATAGTAAAACCTATATAGCCACATACGACGAGCCAATCCTGCCAATTATTAGAATTGGTGAAAACGTTATTACTCATTTTGATTATAGATTTGAATTTTTCTAAAAGAAACTACAAATAAGCTCTCCAGCGCCATCTGGTTCAAATGAAACAACCACTCCATCTTGGCGAATCCGGGTGCGATCGCGACAATTATAAATCTCTACCGGGCGTTTTACCCCATCAATACTCACGGCGGCTCGATACTGCCAATAATACTTGGCGGAGCGCTTGATACTCAAGATACAAATATGGTGATCCTTGATTGTGCGACACACCGACGCCTCAGCCGGAAATGCCACAGTCCACGATAATATCAGTAATCCCAGTAAGCCTATCCATTTTCCCATGCGTCTTCTTCTATGCGATCGCGTCTGCATCTTGGCAGAGTCGGTGAGTTCTCTTAGCCTACTCCCAGACGCACCATGGCGCGTCTGGTACACCCTCGCGCTTTGATAGATGGGGATTATCGCTGCGATTGTCAAATTGTCTAATTGCTTTGCTTAAACTTTACCCTCGACCCATTACACTATAAACTACACTTAGAAACCTTAAGAAAAATTTAATCGTTAAGTAAAAATACCTGTCTATCAGGGTTTCTTCAGGTTCAATACCACTGAAGAGAGGCTTTGTATACACCCACGAGATCATACCGATGACTCAGTTTTTCCTAGACTCTGCCTGGTTAATACCTTGCTATGCCCTATTAGGCGCAATTTTAGCCGTTCCTTGGTCACCGGCGATTATCAATCGTACTGGACCTAGACCCGCAGGCTATATTAATCTGTTGATGACCTTCATTGCCTTTTTGCATGGGCTATTGGCATTACTCGCCATCTGGAATCAACCTGCCCAATCGGTTGTGATTCCGTGGCTACAAGTGGTTGATTTGGATTTATCCATTCCCCTAGAAATCTCAGCCGTCACGATTGGGGCGACGATGGTAATTACTGGCTTAAACCTCTTGGCACAAATTTATGCCATTGGTTACCTAGAAACCGATTGGGGATGGGCGCGGTTCTATTCCTTTCTGGCATTGTTTGAAGCGGGAATGTGCGCCCTTGTTCTTTGCAATTCTTTGTTTTTCAGCTACATTATCCTGGAAGTTCTCACTCTGGGAACCTATCTTTTAGTCGGATTTTGGTTTAATCAATCCTTGGTGGTAACGGGGGCGAGAGATGCATTCCTCACCAAACGGGTGGGAGATTTAGTCCTATTAATGGGGGTGATTGGTATCTATCCCCTGTCCAAAACCTGGGACTTTTCTCAATTGGCAGACTGGGCAAGTACCGCTAATGTTGATCCGAAAGTAGCCACATTGGTGGGTTTGGCATTAATTGCCGGTCCTATGGGTAAATGCGCCCAATTTCCTCTGCATTTGTGGCTAGATGAAGCCATGGAAGGACCTGTTCCCAGCACCATTTTACGGAATGCCGTGGTGGTTTGTACGGGGGCGTGGGTGTTGATTAAACTGCAACCCGTTATCGCTATATCTCCCGTTGCTGTATCCGCCATAATTTGGATTGGTGGAGTGACAGCCGTAGGTGGTACGATGGTCGCGATCGCACAGGTTGATATTAAGCGTACCCTGTCCTATTTGGTGAGTGCTTATTTGGGATTGGTGTTTATTGCGGTGGGTACTGGACAAATCCAAACCGCCCTGTTATTAATGTTGACCTACGCCGTCGCCATGGGGTTATTGGTGATGAGTACAGGGGCGATTATTTGGAACAGTATTACTCAGGATGTGACTCAATTGGGCGGGTTATGGGCAAAACGCCCTGCTTGTGGGTTGTCTTACCTGGTGGGTGCGGCTGGCTTGATTGCGGTTCCACCTTTGGGAGGATTTTGGGCGTTTTTACAGTTGGGGGATTCTTTGTTTACTAATCACCCAAAGCTATTTGCCCTTTTGTTAGTCGTGAATGCTTTAGCTTCGTTTAGCCTATTCCGTGTCTTCGGTTTAGTCTTTGGTGGCAAGCCTAAACAAATGGCACAGCGATCGCCTGAGGTACATTGGCCCATGGTCTTCCCTATGATACTGCTGATGGGGTTTACCCTGCACGTTCCTTTACTCCTGGGGACATGGCAACTTTTACCGGAATGGGTAAGCTTGAATCCGACGGTGGCGGGTTCGTTGGTGTTGTCAAGTGCTATTGGTGGCGGTGCGGCGGCTTATATGTATCTGAGTAGCAAAGTTGAAAAGCCGATACGGTTTGGTTCAAAGGGGCTGCAAGATTTTTTTGCTTACGATTTATATACCCAAAAGTTATATCGGTTAACGGTGGTTTTTCTGGTTGATTTGATATCGAGAACGATTTCCTGGGTTGACCGCTATATTGTGGATGGGTTGGTTAATTTAGTTGGGTTTATGACGGTGTTTAGTGGGCAAAGCTTGAAGTATAATGTTTCGGGTCAAACCCAGTTTTATGCATTGACGATTTTGTTGGGTGTGGCGTTATTGGGATTTTTGTTGAGTTTGCCGATTCTGTCGCGTCTTTCACTGATTGTTGGCGTATGATTTGCGTTTTTGTCGGAGTTGTTGGTGGGGAAAGAAAGATGTTTTTTTAACGCAGAGGTTCGCAGAGGAAAGCGCAGAGGAACGCAGAGGGGTTTGGAAGATTGGGATGAGGTGTAAAGTGAGGTGGTGGAGGAAAGGATGGGTCACTGTTTAGAGGGATATTAAATTTAGAGATGTGCTATGGCGCGTCTTGAGGTTTGAGGTTGTGGGGGCGGGTTTATTTTGCATCGTTTAGAGTTATTTGGAGGCTGATAAACTCGCCCTAATTAAGTGGATGCGTTTTGAGTTGGAATTTTTGACTGGATTATGCTGAGTACGCTGATTGGTTTACCTGTTTTTGGTGCGATTGTTATCGGGTTTTTGCCGGGAAAGGTGGCAAAAACTCGACTCCGGGCGATTGCTTTGGTTGTGGCGACGGCGATTGTTTTGGTGACGTTGTGGTTGGCTACGAAGTTTGATATCACTTATTCCGGTTGGCAATTTCAAGAGGAGTTGATGTGGATTCCTCAACTGGGTTTGTCGTACAAGTTGGGGGCGGATGGTTTATCGTTTCCGCTGCTGGCTTTGGGTGGTTTGTTGAATTGGGTGGTTATTTTTAGCAGTCGCATTGATGTTGAACGAGTTCGCCTTAAATATGCATTGATTTTGTTGGTGAATGCGGGGGTTACTGGGGCGTTTTTGGCACAGAATTTGTTGCTGTTTGTTCTGTTCTATGAATTGGTGTTGATTCCTTTGTACCTGTTAATTGCAATTTGGGGGGGAAGCAAGCGGGAATATGCGGCGATGAAGTTTCTTATCTATACTGCTGTTTCGGGAATTCTGATTCTGGCGGCGTTTTTGGGAATGACTTGGCTGAGTGATTCGACTAGCTTTAATTATGAGGCGATTCACACCCAAGGGTTATCGTTAAGTACTCAGTTGATTCTGCTGACGATTCTGTTGGTGGGATTTGGGATTAAAATTCCTCTGGTTCCTTTACATACTTGGTTACCCGATGCTTATGTGGAAGCTTCGCCCGTGGTGGCGATTCTTTTAGGGGGTGTTGTGGCGAAGATGGGAACTTATGGGTTGGTACGCTATGGGTTACAATTGTTTCCCCAAACTTGGTCTTTGGTAGCGCCGGGATTGTCGATTATTGGCGTGGTAAGTGTATTGTATGGTGCGTTGAGTGCGATCGCGCAAAAAGATATTAAACGGATGGTGGCTTATAGTTCAATTGGTCACATGGGGTATATTGTTGTCGCCGCCGCTGCGCTGACGCCGTTGAGTCTTTTGGGGTGTGTGACTCAGATGGTGAGTCATGGCATTATCCTGGCAATTCTGTTTTATTTGGTTGGGGTGGTGGAAACTAAGGTGGGAACTCGTGAGTTGGATGTGCTCAATGGGTTGATGAATCCTACCCGTGGTTTACCTTTGGTGAGTGCCCTACTGATTTTAGGCGGAATGGCAAGTGCGGGGATTCCTGGTTTAGTGGGATTTGTGGCAGAGTTTCTGGTTTTTCAAGGGAGTTATGTGGTGTTTCCTTGGCAAATCATTTTATGTATTTTTGCTTCGGGTTTGACAGCGGTTTATTTTGTGATTCTGCTGAATCGAACTTGTTTTGGTAAGCTGGATAATGGTACGGCTTATTATCCGAAAGTTCTCTGGGATGAAAAAGCCCCTGCGATTATTTTAGCTGTGATTATTTTCTTCCTCGGTATTCAACCAGTTTGGTTGGTTCGGTGGACAGAAACGACAACAAATGCAATTGTTTCTGCCGCGTCAACTCAGGTTGAGCAGAAAATGGCGCTGAAGGATGCGTCATTAGTTATTGGTCATTAGTAAAATAGTTCGGGTACGTAAATAAAGGGCGGGTTTAGTTACATCTGCGTGGGAGAATAAACGATAGTTGTTAAACCCGCCCCTACATATTCAAAATTCAAAAGCCAACACTTAATCCTTTTTAACCATGGTACAAACTCCAACAAAACCTGTAACTAAATTACCGCCGTCTCAGCATGAATTTGCGGATATTGTTCATCGCTTGGAAGCGGGGGGGGCGATGATTCCAGATACGCCGGAAAATCTTATGCAAATTATTGGAATATGGAAGGCGTATGCTGTGCCAATGGATTTCTATTGGCGCGATTTGCTCTATATTGGGGAACGAGTCTTTTTGAATCCGTTTCCTTTCTTTAAATATTTCCTGCCCAAAGAGTATTTGGAACGCCATAATCATTATGCCGGAGATGATGCGGATTTACGCATTTGGCGCGGTGAAGCGACGGCGCATCCAGAACTTGTGGCGTTTATTGAGAAGGGGGAAACCCAGAAAATGCCTAAGTTATTACATCACTTGTGGCATGACCGGATTAATATGGAGTTTGCTGAAGCTTGTATGCGGGCAATGCTTTGGCATCGCAATATGTACGCCCCGGTGAATCAGTTTGATCCTTATCTGGATACTGAGGAATATAAGGACAATGCAAATCGGGCAATTGAGGCGTATTTTAAAGGCAATCCCGTCATGCTGGGATGGCATAAGCTGTTTCCAGAGATGTTTATTGAGCAGTGTCGTCAGGCGTCGTATTATAGTAATTTAGGGCTGTTCTGGGAAGTGATGGCGCCGGTGTTTTTTGAAGTGTCTGATCTCTATGATGAAGGGAAGATTACTTCTGTCCCTGAGGCGATGAATTTTTTGGTGAATGGGATATTCGCGATCGCAGGTCGTCCGATCTATCATCATGTTTATGTCAAGGGGGAATGCTATGAAGTGATTCCTAAGTCGAAGGGGTTTACCTGGCTGTATGAAGCGGCGCTTCCTTATGTGGAGGCGGTATTCTATCGGACTGCACCCTTTAGGGGTACGAAGTCGTATAATGCCCAAGCGGGAGAAGTACCGAGTGATCAGAAGGACTTCCATTATGGTGTCCTCTATGCGGATAAATTCCCTGTGGGTTCTGCGGGGATTCCGCCAACTTTACTGATGCAGGATATGTTACATTTTCTGCCCCCCTATCTGCAAGCATTCTATGAAAAGCGTTGTCGCAGCGAAAGTGATATCTTAAATCAGATTGGCATCACCTTTCAACGATCGATGTATTGTGTAACATCGGCGGTATTTCAAGCCTTGCGAACGGCACTTTTGTATCCCTTAGATGACCCCAACCCCAAGCATTTGCAGGCAAATAGAGCGTTTTTTGAGGCGCAATTAGACCGATTCTGTCGCCCTGAGTATGGCATCCGTGATGCGGCGCGGTTACGAAATATTCAGACAGCGGATTATCGGTAATTGACTGGCGATAAATTCTTCTACCTAACCCCTGATTTCTTAAAGAAGTCGGGGATTTATCATGAGAATTTGAACGTGTAAATTACGTTCAAGATTTATATCATGTCCGGTTGAATACCCATAATTACGGTGAGGGAGAGTAGGGGCTTGGTTACCAAGCCCGTACATGGTTACCAAGCCCGTACATGGTTAATCTCCTGGCAAAAAAAGCGCCAGGGCTTTCAACATCACATTTGTGGTAAATCTACCCATTGACATAAGTAAAACTACTTAAAGCAAAGTTTCTCCAGTGCTAAAAAGGATTACCCTAAGTATTAGACAGGCTGCTCCCCAAAAAGGAGATAGGCTTGTGTATGAATATAACTAGACTTAATGAACTAATCAGTCAAGCGTCTAAAATCTAAAATAAGATACTCCCATCGAGTTTGAGTGATCACACATTTGGTCAGAAAGAGTTGAACAATGAAAAACGAAGAAAATGAACACAACACCCTTCTCGATCAAATGGTGGTATTACAACAACGAGTGGGCGAGTTGGAGGACAAGGTTAGTCAATATGAACAGCAACTGGGGCAGGAACGGGCAACTCGCCAGAGGTTAGAAGCCAGCTTACAGAAAACCGAAGAACGCCTGTCTTTAGTCCTGCGGGCGACGAATGATGCCATTTATGATTGTGACTTAGAAGGGGGTATAATTGGCTGGAACGCAGCATACAATGAACTCTTAGGGGCTAGACCTGAGTCAACGGCTAATTCCTGGCAATGGTGGATTGAACATCTGCATCCAGAGGATCGCGATCGGGTAGTCAGCCGCTTCCAGGAGACAGTTGCGGGTACAGGCGATCGCTGGGTGGCTGAGTATCGTTATCAAAAGACAGATGGTAGCTACGCGAATATTCTTGATCGCGGCTATATTCTGCGGAATCAAACCGCAAAGGCAATCCGGGTGATCGGGACATTATTTGACGCCACAGCCCAAAAGCAGGTAGAAGCCGAACTACGCCAGCAAAAAGAATGCTTGCGTCTGGCAAACGAACGGTTCCAAGTCGCTGCACAGGCAGTCAATGCACTAATTTATGATTGGCAGATTACCACAGATCGGGTGGAACGCACCGACGGACTCACCAGCATTTTAGGCTATTCCCTCACCGAAGCCGAACCCACTCTCAACTGGTGGCGCGATCGCATCCATCCAGATGATGTGGAACGAATTGATCAGGAGACAGCAACGGCTTTGAGTCAGGGAGACTCCTATAAAATCGAATATCGCGTTCTCCACAAAAGTAATCACTACATTCATATCTTGGATCAAGGACTGGTGGTGGCACGAGACAATCAAGGAAATCCCGTGCGGGTGATTGGTAGCACCATCGATATTAGCGATCGCCAGCAAACAGAAGCCACCCTGAAACAACGGGAAGCCGAATTACGCTTAATTACAGATGCAGTTCCCGCGCTGATTGCCTACGTTGACTCAGATTGCCGTTACCGCTTCGTCAATCGCGCCTTTACCACCTGGTTTGGACATCCAGCCGAACACCTAATTGGTCAATCTGTGGCAGACTTTGTGGGTGCAACAGTCTATGAATACATGCGCCGGGATATTGAAGCCGCCCTAGAGGGCAAACCCATAAAGGTTGAAACGTGGATGCCGTTTCAAGATGGGGGATCACGCTACGTTCGCAGGCACTATATCCCAGATATTGATCCTCAAGGCAATGTGAAAGGCTTCTATGCCTTCATTAACGATATCACCGATCTCAAACAAACAGAAGCCGCCTTACGGGAGAGAGAACAGCGCTTTAGCACATTATTTAATGGCATGGAAGACTGGGTACTCGTTTATCCCCTCACTCCCGACAGTCAACCGGGACAGTTTATTGAGGTGAATGAACCAGCCTGTAAACGGCTAGGCTATACCCGCCAAGAACTCCTCACCTTATCCATTGCGGATGTAGTGGACTTACCCTTAGCGGATCTTAAAGTCACTTTCCAGAAATTGTTACAAGATAAACGAGTAGTTATCGAATCAGTACATCGCACCAAAGACGGTCAAAAAATTCCCGTTGAAGTCAGTTCCACTCTATTTACACTTAATGGTTTACCCACCGTTCAATCAATCTGCCGAGACATTACAGAACGACAACAAGCAGAGGAAGCCCTACGCCTTAGTAAAGAACGATTTAAGGTTGCCCAAGACCTTTCCTTAGATGGGTTTACCATCCTGCAAAGCCTTCGCAATCCAGCCGGAAAAATCGTTGATTTTGAGTGGACTTATGTCAATCCCATGGCGGCAAAAATGCTGCAAAACTCGGTTGCTGGGTTACTGGATCAAAGCCTGCTCCAAGTTCTTCCAGGAAACCAAACCAATAGTGACTTATTTGAGCGCTATGTCAGAGTCGTAGAAACAGGAGAACCACATGATATTGAAGTGCGCTACGAATCCGAGGGAATTGTCGGCTGGTTTCGGAATATGGCAGTTAAGTTAGATGATGGCATAGCCATTTCATTTAGCGACATTACCGAACAAAAACAAGTCGAATTAGCGGTGCGTAAAAGTGAGGCAGTTCTCAATGCCTTTATTGCCAGTTCACCCATTGGTATAGCCTTTTTTGACCATGACTTACGCTATCTTTATGCCAATGAAGCCTTAGCGACAATGAATGGCGTCCCCCTAAGCCACCATTTAGGTTGTACTCTCTGGGAGGTAGTGCCACAGATGGCACCTGAATTTGCCCCCATGCTGCGTCAGATTTTACAGACGCGGCAACCGAGGCTGAACTTTGAGTTTAGTGGTGAAGTTCAACCGGGTATTTATCGCCATGCTTTAGCCAATCACTTCCCCGTTTGCTTACCCGATGGTGAACTATTGGGAGTGGGTGTCACCGTGATGGAAATTTCTGAACTCAAGCGGGTAGAAGCCGCCTTACGCATCAGTGAAGCCTTTGCCCAAGCCAGAGTGCAAGAGTTAGAAACCTTAATGGAAATTACCCCAGCGGCGCTTTGGATTGCCCATGATCCTGACTGTCACCAGATGACGGCTAACCGTACTGCGTACAATTTAATGAGAATGCCACCCGGTTCAGTGACAACCGCAACCCCTGCGGATGGTTCCTATCCCCTGCGCTTTAAACAATACAAAAATGGACAAAAATATCTCCCCCAAGACTTACCCATGCAGCGTGCAGCCAGAACCGGGCAAGAGGTGATCGATGAAATAGAATTTGTCTTTGAGGATGGAACAGTACGCTTCATCTATGGCAAAGCCGTTCCCCTGTACCACGACTCCGGCGAGGTTCGCGGCGTGATTGGCGCATTTGTGGATATCACCGAAAGAAAACAGGCAGAACGAGAGCGTGAACAACTCTTAGCACGAGAACAAGCTGCTCGTAAAGAGGCAGAATCGGCTAACCGGATTAAAGATGAATTTCTGGCAATTTTGTCTCATGAATTACGCTCTCCCCTGAATCCCATCCTAGGATGGACAAAACTACTCCGCTCTCGTCAGTTTGATCAAGCCGCAACAGATCGGGCATTGGCAACCATTGAGCGCAATGCTACGATTCAAATTCAGTTAGTTGACGACTTACTCGATGTCGCCCGAATTCTGCGGGGAAAAGTTACCCTAACCCGTCATCGGGTTGATTTATCCATCACAATTAAAGCGGCGATTGAGACAGTGCGGTTGGCGGCTGAAGCGAAATCAATTCAAATTCAGACCCATTTTATGAGTACAGTGGGTTGCGTTGAGGGTGATTCCGGGCGGTTACAACAAGTAGTTTGGAATTTACTCTCCAACGCGGTTAAGTTCACCCCATCTGGGGGACAGGTTGAGGTGAAATTAGCGGCGGTGGATGAGTTTGCCCAGATTATAGTCACCGATACAGGTATCGGAATTTCTGCGGATATCCTCCCTTATATTTTCGACTATTTCCGTCAGGCGGACAGTTCCATGACTCGCCAATTTGGGGGATTAGGATTAGGGCTTGCGATCGCGCGTCATATTGTAGAATTACATAGTGGCATGATCGAGGCAGATAGCCTAGGTGAAGGACAGGGAGCAACGTTTACAGTTAGATTACCCCTCCTCCCAGATAAAAAGCAACGAATCAGACATGACGTCCATACTTACCCAAAAAACTCTGACACCCTTCGCCTCAAGGGGATACGAGTCTTAGTTGTCGATGATGAGCCAGACACACGAGAACTCATCGCGCTCATATTACAACAAGCTGGGGCAGATGCGATCACCATGGCATCCGCACAAGAGGTATTATCCCAGTTAAGCCAGTTAAACATTGATATCCTAGTGAGTGACATTGGTATGCCCCAGATGGATGGCTACTGTCTATTGAAACAGATTCGAGGAATGCCCTCAACCAAAGCCAAAATACCTGCGATCGCACTAACGGCTTATGCGGGGGAATCCCATCAGCAAAAAGCCCTAGCCGCCGGATTTCAGCAGCATCTAGCCAAGCCCATTGCCCCCAAGGATTTAATTCAATCCATCGTCTGGTTAAGGAAACAGGGCAATGAATGAATTATCATACCTGAATTACTTGTATTATTCAATCCGCTTTCAGGTGGATTCTAATAACCAATACGTTATCAATGGATAATTAATAATTGATAACGGGCTGCCAAAACTTCGGCAAGTTGGCGAACACAAGCGTTGAAAAACTCGCGCCCCGTTTTGGTGGCGGTTCCCTCAATTTGTCATTTGTCATTTGTCAAGTCAGGGCGGGTTTAGTTACATCTCGGTGTAACCAAAAAGATAGTAGTGAAACCCGCCCCTACATAATCTAACCTCATCTCCCTCATCTCCCTAATCTTTCACCTAAAAATCTGACTTGGGCTGGGTTGCGTCAAGGTGATTAATTGATCAAATTGATAGATTTCCACTAACTCACTTAGTATCTCTATGAGTTGAGATTGGTTAGGTGGGTGGATATAAACCTAACTCTATTAAGTCTAGATATCTGAGTAGGGGCGGGTTTAGGGACAAAATTAATCAAACAACCAATAACCTTTCGACAAAACCCGCCCTGCCCCAGGGTTTCACCGCGACATTTTTTATGTGCGATCGCGGTTGGGAATCTAATCGGTTTTGTTGTCGGGTTTCGGATTAATTGATTGCCTTGCACTGGGGGAGTTATCGGTGGGGAGGGCGAGTTTTGTTGTACCCTTATCAGTGAGTAATTGAATTGATTCCCTAAACCCGCCCCTACATCTAAACATTTCTCTTCCAGAATTTTCGCACCTCTGCGCCCCTCTGCGAAACCCTCTGCGCCCCTCTGCGTTGAAAAATCATAGCTTAACCAAAGCACGATAAACAAATGTGAACTACGATCAATCTAGTCAAACTAGAATCAGGCAGCCACTTCACCTTTCCCTGAGTGAAACGCGGCTGCTGCCAAGGAGATAAGCCATGGAAAAAGAAAAAGTACCAAGTGCCATTATCACCCTGACCGCTGGTATTGTTATCACCCTGGTCAGTCTGTGGGTTGGTCAAAACCACGGCTTGATGCCAGAACAGGTATCAGAACAAGCGCCGTTAGTCGATAACTTTTTTGACGTGATGATGACTATCGGCACTGCCCTATTTTTGGTCGTCGAAGGCGCCATCGTGATTGCCATGATCCGATTTCGGCGACGCAAAGGGGATGACACCGATGCGGAACCCATCATCGGCAATTTACCCTTAGAAGCCTTTTGGACAGCCATTCCTGCCATTATCGTCATTGGACTAGGGATCTACAGCGTCGAAGTTTATCGAGACATGGGCGGTTTTGAACCCGCCCATCACCATGTCGCCAAAGCCGATACCCCCGCTCATATTGCAAGTATGCCCGGAAGTGCTATAGCGGCGCCTTTAGTTGCCGATACTGAGGGGATAGAGTCCGATCAAGCTATAGCACCCAAGGGGGCTAAATACGGCTTTGGCGCAGCACCCCAACGGGAAGGACAAACGGCTGACTTAGTGGTTAATGTCACCGGTTTGCAGTTTGCTTGGATCTTTAACTATGCCGATAGTGGCGTTGTCGCTGGCGAATTACATGTTCCCATTGGCAAAGACGTGCAACTGAACATCTCCGCCCAAGATGTGATTCACTCCTTCTGGGTACCTCAGTTCCGCCTCAAACAAGATGCCATTCCCGGTCAAGAAACGGAACTGCGGTTTGTTGCCACCAAAACTGGAACCTATCCCGTAGTTTGCGCTGAACTCTGTGGTGGTTACCACGGGGCGATGCGGACACAGCTTATCGTTCATACCCCAGAGGAGTATGACGCTTGGTTAGAGGAAAATCGGATAGCACAGCAGCAAAACCCCAATCAAACCGTTGCTGTGAACCCGGCTGATTTATCCGAGTCCGAGTTTCTGGAACCTTACGCGGCTAACCTGGGCGTTGATGAAAAAACCTTAACCCAGTTACACTCAATGCATGAATCCTAAACAGAAGCACATAACACTCAATTTGTCCATCTGGACAGGCTTCTTTAGTTGTCACAAGAAATTCTGATGACCCAAACCGAAATTGCACCTCAATCTCAAGCCACTTCACACAGCTCCCATCCCACGGCATGGAAGTGGTATGACTATTTCACCTTCAACGTTGACCATAAGGTCATTGGGATTCAATACCTAGTTACCTCATTTGTGTTTTATTTGATCGGGGGATTAATGGCAGTCGCCATGCGAGCCGAACTGTATACCCCCGATTCCGATTTACTTGATCCCAATCTTTACAACGCTTTCTTGACCAATCATGGCACGATCATGATCTTTTTCTGGGTCGTTCCGGCTGCCATTGGCGGGTTTGGTAACTACCTGATCCCGCTGATGATTGGTGCCAGGGATATGGCGTTCCCGAAACTGAATGCGATCGCGTTTTGGCTCGTCCCCCCAGCAGGTGCCCTGCTGTTGGGCAGTTTCTTCTTCGGTGGCGCTCAATCGGGTTGGACATCCTACCCCCCTTTGAGCCTGATTACCGCCAGTACAGCTCAATCGATGTGGATTCTCAGCATTGTCTTGGTGGGAACCTCCTCAATTTTGGGTTCGGTGAACTTTATCATCACCATCTTTAAAATGCGGGTTCCCAGTATGCGCTGGGATCAGATGCCCTTGTTTTGTTGGGCGATTTTAGCCACATCCCTATTAGCCCTGTTTTCCACGCCAGTGTTAGCGGCTGGATTAACCCTGCTGTTGTTTGATATCAACTTCGGTACCAGCTTCTTCCGACCCGAGGCTGGGGGAAATGTGGTGGTGTACCAGCATCTGTTCTGGTTCTATTCCCACCCGGCGGTGTATCTGATGATTCTGCCGATTTTCGGGATTATGTCAGAAGTGATACCCGTCCACGCCCGTAAACCGATCTTTGGCTATAAAGCGATCGCGTATTCATCCCTCGCCATCTGTATCGTCGGTCTATTCGTCTGGGTACACCACATGTTTACCAGTGGCACCCCGCCCTGGATGCGGATGTTCTTCACCATCTCCACATTGATTGTGGCAGTTCCCACAGGGGTGAAAATCTTTAGCTGGGTGGCGACACTCTGGGGCGGTAAAATCCGCTACACCTCAGCAATGCTATTTGCCATTGGTTTGTTGGCTATGTTCGTCTTGGGCGGACTAAGTGGCGTTACCCTGGGAACCGCACCCTTTGACATTCACGTCCACGACACGTACTACATCGTGGCGCACTTCCACTATGTACTCTTTGGCGGTTCCGTGTTTGGTCTTTATGCCGGCATGTATCACTGGTTCCCCAAAGTTACGGGTCGGATGTATAACGAAACTTGGGGAAAGGTGCACTTTATTCTCACCTTTATTGGTGGCAATCTCACGTTTTTACCGATGCACCAATTGGGGTTGCAAGGAATGCCCCGACGGGTAGCCATGTATGATCCCCAATTCACAGCCATTAATCAGCTTTGTACCTTCGGTGCAATTCTGTTGGGGTTCTCCGTCATTCCCTTCGCGATTAATATGGTCTGGAGTTGGATGTATGGACCCAAGGTGGGTGATAATCCCTGGGATGCCTTGAGCCTGGAATGGACAACCAGTTCTCCACCTGCGATCGAAAACTGGGAAGTTCTGCCAGTTTTGAGCCATGGTCCTTATGCCTATGGCATGAATGGTCGCAATGGCAAAAAACTCAATCCCAGTGCGCCGACATCGGGAGAACCCGTTGTGGAAGCGAAGTAAATTTTGCAGGTTGTAGGGGCGGGTTTTACCGTTATCGTTTCCCGTTTACCCAGATGTAACTAAACCCGCCCCGACTTAATGTTCATCAGTTGTATATAGCGATAGAGAAAAAAATTATGCAAGGTTCAACCATTGACGAATATCAAGTCTCGCCAAGCCCAGAACCCTCGGCTGAGGTAAATGTGGCGGCACATGAGGAACATCCCGATTATCGGGTTTTGGGGCTAATAGTCTTCCTCGCCTCTGAATCCCTGATGTTTGGCGGGATGTTTGCCTCTTACTTAATCTATAGAGGCGTATCCGCAACCTGGCCCCCCGAAGGTACAGAGGTGGAACTCTTGTTGCCGACGATTAACACGATTATTCTGGTGTCGAGTAGTTTTGTCATCCATAAAGGAGATGTGGCGATTAAAAAGAATAATCTCTCCGGGATGCGGTTGTGGTATATCATTACCGCTGTTATGGGTGTGATTTTCTTAGGCGGTCAGGTGTATGAATATCTAAGCTTGGGTTATGGTTTGACCACCAATGTGTTTGCCAACTGCTTTTATTTAATGACCGGATTCCACGGATTGCACGTCACCATTGGGGTTTTACTGATTCTCGGCGTCTTGTGGCGATCGCGTCGTCCCGGACATTACGGTGAAACCAAGCACGTTGGCATTGAAATGGCAGAAATCTATTGGCATTTTGTCGATATTATCTGGATTATTCTGTTTACCCTGCTGTACATTTTGACGCTGTTTTAAAGCGAAGACGTAGAGACGTTGCATGCAACGTCTCTACAATGGTGACTCATAGCCTTAAGCGCGACGCTCATAGCCTCCCCCGATAACACTCAGAGAGTCCCCTCACCACGCTCATAGCCTTAAGCGCGACGCTCATAGCCTTCCCCCACGACACTCAGAGATTCCCCTCACCACGGTCATAGCCTTAAGCGCGACGCCCAGAGCGTCCCCTGACAACACTCAGAGCCTCCCCCACAACACTCATAGCCTCCCCCCACAACACTCAGAGAGTTCCCCCACAACACTCAGAGGGTTCCCCCACAACGTTCAAAGCCTCCCTCACCAGTCTTTTAGTCTCATCCATCACTCTTAGCGCTTGACGCATCTGCTGATGTACCCCCATTCCCTCTTGTTTTGATACCTTTAAAGCGTTCCTTTAACTGCTCCGCCACGCTTTTTAAGCCCGGTGTGGTTTTCGCTGCCATTTTCACGTAGTCATATACCGTTAAGCTGCTCTTCATCGCTTCACTGCCCACCGCTATCAGGGTATCATCCACCTTTTCAGCCAGTTGCTGGAGTCGGATGAGTAACTCGGAAAGACGCAACGCCAGTTGATAGTCGCGCTCGAGTTCCTCTGTGTTGAAATTGGTGGGGAGAATGCCAGGGTTCGTTTGGGCGGCGTTGAGGCTATTGTGGACAAAGGCTATACTTTTATCACCCATTTTATACAGATCATGGCGTTCTTTCGGGCTAAGGGTAATCAGAAAGGGGAGTTTCTGTTCGATGGTTTGTAAGGCGGTGTTGATTTCCTCTAAATCGGTGTCGGTGAGGCTGGCACTAATATTCTGATAGGACATGGTACTGTCTCCTGATGTGAAGATTCTCGTTGCCCTGGCTATTGCTGAAAAGGGCAAGGCTTCTTTTATTTTAGTACGGGCTTGGTTACGGGGGGAATGAGGGGGGTATAAAGAGGGCTGGGGGGTTAGGTTTGATGTTGATTTTTCCACATGGCGTGAAACGTCAGATTGACATCACTTAAAATATAGCAACCGCCATAGCTGTTAGGACACATCATTTATGTAGAGACGCGCTTTTGAAGCGTCTCTACAATGGTGACGAAAGTCCTAATCAATGTGTCTACTGCTATAGTTCCACCGGAGACGTTCCACTGTCACGTCTGTACGAATCAAAGATGATGGTGTGGGACTTATCGCTCCCCCTAACCCCCTCGCGAGTTAAATATAGACAATATTATGAAAATCGCTACCTGGAATGTTAACTCAATTCGCACTCGCCAAGATCATGTCTGTCAGTGGTTAATAGACAATCCTGTAGATGTGCTGTGTTTGCAGGAAACCAAAGTCGTTGATGATCAATTTCCGCGATCGCACTTTGAAGACTTAGGCTATCATCTCTATGTATCGGGGCAAAAATCCTATAACGGGGTGGCACTTTTTAGCCGTAAACCTTTAGAAGCGGTAAGTGTGGGGTTTACGGGGGTGTTGACGCCAGAAGAGGTGGGGGAGTTGGATGAGCAAAAGCGGGTGATTACCGGGATTGTGGATGGCATTCGGATTATTAATCTCTATGTTCCTAATGGTGCTGAGGTGGGAAGTGAGAAGTATGAGTATAAATTGCGCTGGTTGAAACTGTTACAGGAGTATGTGCGATCGCTCTTAGATACTCAGTCTCAGGAACTCTGTATCTGTGGGGATTTTAACATTGCTCCCGATGATCGAGATATTCATAATCCCCAGAATAAAGACAAGCATATCATGGCATCGCCAGCAGAACGCCAAGCCTTAGAGGAGGTGTTGGCGCTAGGGTTAGGGGATGCATTTCGTAAGTTTACTCAAGACGGGGGTCATTTTAGCTGGTGGGATTATCGCCATGGTGGGTTTAGCCGTAACCGAGGTTGGCGAATTGACCATCATTATCTGACGCCAAAGTTATATGAGGCGGTAACCAGTTGTAGGATTGATGTAGAACCGAGAAAGCTGGAGAAGCCTAGCGATCATGCGCCTGTTATTGTTGAGTTTGAGAGTTAAGATGAATGGCACTCACTTAAAGCTGTGTTTGTAGTAGGCACTTTAGTGCAATAAGCGCTAAAGCGCTGACTACAAACTCTAAAGAATAACTCCAGAAACAGGGCGGGTTTAGTCACATCAAGGTGCAATCGAAAAGATAGTAGTAAAACCCGCCCCTACAGAGGATCGGATCGCCCTTTATGTTAACACAGAGGAGGTTTTTATGTATTGAGTTACGGGCGCTACTGGATTTTCTTAGGTTTCCTTCTGTAGGGGCGAGTCGCTGCACATCGTAGTGGCGTGGCACACCTTAATTGGAATGTGAGATTATCTATCAAAACTATGGCGATAGAATCACCGAAAATGTACCATTGCTCCCCCTGCTCCCCCCGCTTCCTCTGCTTCCCCTGCTCTCTAACCCCACCATAATACTTATTCAGCAGACCCTAATTGGTGGATTAGCATTGTAGGGGCGCAAGGCTTGCGCCCGGTTGTAGGGGCGCAAGC
>NZ_JAVKEW010000160.1:0-12657 GCF_040226375.1 Coleofasciculus sp. G2-EDA-02
GGACTCTGGGGGAAAGAAATTGGCTGTCAAGTCGGGCTGTCGGGGGCATTTTGCCTAGATAAGTGGCGCAGGGCAGCAATATCTAACAGCGATGTTGGAAGCCTACACCATAATCTTTGATTTGGTGTAGGAGGATGTCACATCCCTTGCTCAACGATTAAGCCACCATTCAAGAAAACTTTCCCTAAGTCCAGAATGCTCATTATTTTTTCAGCATAGACCGCTTCTCCTTGCAAATATTCATGATTTATGCTATTTGTATCAGGTGTCACGGCGATGATCTGGAGCGGATTTAGCAGGAACATCGATTCACGCACATCTTCCACAATTACACCCGCCAAAATCTCCTCAACCTCCACAATCAGCGCTTTAGAACTTGGAGTTATCGCCGCTAAGGGCAAATTCAACACCGGGCGAATATCCACTAAGGTGACAATTTCCCCGCGCAGATTCATGTTTCCCACAATATGAGGGGGACAACAAGGAATGGGAGTCACTTGTTGGATTTCGGTAAACTCCCGCACGATTCCTAAATCAATCCCGAATAACTGATGATTTAAGACAATAATTGTTAACGATTTTACCAGGGTTAAATCTTGGCTCTCGAATGGAAGCTTTAGACTATCGGCTCGTTCTCGGAATATTTCTCGTTCTTCTGGCGTCGCATTTGGGGCAAATACGGCTGGTTTGGCGAGGATTTCTTCACTCAATTGACTCGATGGAATTTCTTGGGTGAGATAGTTCTCGACTAGGTTAAATGTGTGGCTGTCTATCGAGCTTAACCAATTTTCAGGATCACTTAAAATCAGGATATCACCAGCGTGGCGTGTGAGTCCACCAATAACGCCGTTTTCCGTCACAGTTTGATGCGGAGCAAGTTCAGTTGTAATTTCATCTGGGGCTATCGTCAGGACTTCACAAACCTGATTGACAATAATGCCAATTTTGTTTTTTTCTCGTCTTAGAACGATAACACTGTCAGTTAAACGGTAGTCCGATGATTGTAAGCCTAAACTCTGATTAAAATCGGTAACGGGTATCATTTCTCCCCGCAAATTAACCACGCCAATCATTTTACGCGGAGCTTCTGGAATGGATACAAACTCTGGGAGCGGAAAGACTTCTTCTACGTAAGCTGTGCTGATCCCATACAGCCGATCATTTAAACCAAAGATAAAATAGGAATTGTCTTTCATAGAGAATCTTGATCAATAATATTTAATGAGGATTCGACTTGTTCAATCAGTTCAGATGCCGTTAAATTCCCCAGTTTTTGCAAGTGAGTATCTGGCGGTAACTGCTTGAGCAGATTCAATGCCACATGCTGCATTTTTATCGTATTTTTTTTTAGATCATCTTCAAGTGTTTCCGGATGAAAGGCTAAGGTATAATCGTCTTCTGTATCCCAAGTGAGTGGGCTAGGGACATCACCCACAGGCGTATAAACTAAACTCTCAGTCTGACGTTGATAAACCAGGGATTCGGGAAAAACGTTGGTTTGAAACTGCTTTAAAACTTGACCATACAGTTCAGAATGACCAGTAATCAGATATCCTAAGGGTTGGAGCGCATGGTAAAACTTATCCAAAACTTGGGCAATGGCGGAAGATTCAAAGTAAATAAAGACATTTCGACAAATAATTAAGTCAAAATCCTGTAAATCTAAGTGAGGTTGCGGCAGAGGATCTTTAACTAAATTGAGCTGTTGCCATTTGACTAAGGGTTTAATTTTGGGTTCAATCTGGTAGTGATTGTCAATGAATTGAAAATAATTCTGTTTAATCTGCGGATCAATACTTCGCAATGACCAAGCTCTGTAAGTTCCTTGTTTTGCTTTTTCTAAGGCATCTTGATTAATGTCTATACCAAAAATTCTTAAATTCCAGTTTTTGATATCAGGAATTAATTCGTTCAGCAGAATCGCCAGGGAATAGGGTTCTTCTCCCGTTGAACATCCCGCACTACAAATACGTAAGGTTTTATCTCCCTGATGACGCTGGATCAGTTCAGGCAAAATTTTAGTTCTGAGCAAACTACACTGTTCTTTATCTCGAAAAAAGTAACTTTCCAGATTAGTCAGCAAAACAACCAAATTTTTCCACTCTTGCTCAGCTTCCCAAGTTGGACAATTTAGCAACAGGTAATAATCTTCAGTAAATGTTAGTTTAATGTCCTTCATTCTAGAAAATATTTTCTCTTGTAAAGCGGCTTGATCTCGCTCTCTAATAACTAAACCAGTATGGTGAGCAATTAAGCGAATAAAGGCTTGTTTGATTTTAGGACTTAACTCATTTGGTGTTGACACATTCATTACCTAATCGGTTTACTGTACAATCGACTTTTTTTGTAAAAGTTCCAGCAACATCGGCGCGATCGCGTCCAAGGGTAAGACTTCCCTAGCCGCCCCTAAATCAATGGCTTCTTTGGGCATCCCGAAGATGATTGACGTGGCTTCATCTTGAGCAATGGTTAACCCGCCAGCTTGGGCAATTGCTAACATTCCTTTTGCTCCATCTCTACCCATTCCTGTTAATAATATTGCTGTACTTTTCTTGCCGTATACTTTGGCGACAGACTCAAATGTGACTGTTACTGATGGACGATGCCCGTCTAAAGCAGGTTTATCTGAGCAAATAAAATTACCCTGATTATTTAACTCTAAATGATGTTGCTCTGGAGGAAAATAAATGATTCCCGGTTGAGGTTTATATCCAGATTGGGCAATCTTGATCGGTAATTTGCACGTAGCAGACAACCAATCGATTAACCCCTGTAAAAAACCTTGACAAATGTGCTGAACACAAATTATGGGAACGGAAAAATTAGCTGGAAGTTGAGAGAGAATTTCCTGCAACGCCGGAGGTCCGCCAGTTGATGTGCCAATGGCAATTATTTTAGGTTTCGGATAGGATTTTGCTGGAGCAAACGTCAGATCTTGCAGATTTATCGGCTTAGGTTTAACTAAAAGCTTGGGTTTTTTCTTAAATACTGTAACGCCAGACAGGACAATGATTTTATTAATTAATTCTCGATTAAATGCCTGATTATTCATGGTTAATCCAGCAATCGGTTTGGGACAAATATCAACAGCCCCTGCTTCGAGAACATCAAAGATATGATGGGTATCTTCATGCTGTACTGAAACACTTAAGACTAGAATTGGTTTAGGATAGTGACTCATCACTTCAGTGGTGAATTCCAACCCATCCATCTGAGGCATGTGCAAGTCAGTACAAATCACATCGGGTTGAACTTTAGGAATTAGCCTCAACGCTTCTAACCCATTTGGGGCTTCTCCGACTACCTCAATTTGGGGGAATTCATTCAGAATTCGTCTGAGAATCACTAAAGATATTTTGGAGTCTTCAACTAATAAAACTTTAATCGTCATTGTTCATTTTTTATTCGGTTATATTTTAGGTTTTTGTAGTAATCGCTTTAGGGATTATGGCACTAAAGTGCCAACTACGTACAAACCTAACTCAATTAAACAAGGTTTTTGTAGTAATTGCTTTAGGGATTATGGCACTAAAGTGCCAACTACGTACAAGCCCAACTCAATTAAACAAGGTTTTTGTAGTAATTGCTTTAGCGATTATGGCACTAAAGTGCCAACTACGTACAAATCAAACTCAATTAAACAAGTCGGCTTAAGGTTTCCAAAAGAAATGCTTGGTTAAATTTACCTTTAATAATGTAAGCATCCGCTCCTGCTTGGGCACCCCGTTGCTGATCTGCTTCTGAATCCAAAGTAGTTACCAAAATAATCGGTAAGTCTTGATAGTCTCGATGCTGGCGAATTTTTGCCGTTAGCGATAACCCATCTAAATGAGGCATTTCTACATCAGAAACCACCGCATCAAAATGACGGCTTCTGAGTTTTGTATAACCCTCTAATCCATCCACAGCAATCACCACTTCATATCCCGCTCGTTCTAAAAGTCGTTTTTCTTGAGTACGAACCGCAAGGGAATCTTCGACTAAAAGAATCGTAGGTTTAGCTTGCACAACCGTCTTGGTTTGAACAGAAACCGTTGAGGGACTTTGTTTTTGCAGCGATTTAATTAAATCAGCCGGATTGAGAATCATACAAACATCGCCCGTGGGGAGAATAGTTGCACCCAAAACATTTCGCACCCGCTTTAATAACAAACTTTGAGGTTTGAGGGGGATTTCTTGGGTATCCAAAAGGCGATCCACTAAAAACCCAGAAAGTTCCTCTCCAACCTTGAGCAGAATACACGATCGCAACTCAGAAATCGGCGCTTCCTTTTTGGCGGTAAGGGCGTAGCTTGGTGAGTTTGACAGTTCCAATACATCGGCGAGATTGGCGACAGGAACCCTTTGATCCATCCACTTTAAACTCTCGCGCCCCTCAATGGTTTCTATTTCATCAGGAGAAAGGAGTAAACTGGTTTGGACAAATTCAATGGGGAGAGCTTGGGTAATTCCCTGAACCTCAACAAATAACGCATTAACCGTTGCCAAAGTTGTGCGAAGCTGGATACGAAACCTACTGCCTTGATTGGGAGTCGATTCAATCGCGATCGCGCCTTTGAGTCGTTCAATATTTGTCCGTACCACATCCAAGCCAATCCCCCTACCAGAAATTTCGGTAATAAAGGTTCGCGTGGAGAATCCTGGGGCAAAAATGAGTTCATAAATTTGGCTGGAATTCATCCGTTCCAGCTCATCGGGTTGGTAAAGTTTGCGTTTAATCGCCGTCTGCTTAATTTGTTCTAAGTCAAGCCCGCGCCCATCATCGGCGACTTCAATGACAATCATATTACCAATTAAATTACCCCGGAGCCAAATTTTTGCCACTGGAGGTTTACCCACTTTCTCGCGTTCCTCAGGTGTTTCCACCCCATGATCAATCGCGTTGCGAATCAGATGGGTTAAAGAATCTTTAATATCTTCCAGAATATTTTTATCCGCCATCGTGTCTCCCCCTTCAATCACTAACTCTACCTGTTTAGCCTGTTTCCGGGCTAAATCCCGCACCATACGCGGAAACAACTGGAAAATGGTAGACAGAGGTAATCGTCGGAGGGTTTGAATTCTCTCCCGTAAATCCTCAGCAATTAAATCCAAATTGGTGGTATTATCCTGAGTAGCGGTTCGCAAGGCGTTAATCTTTTGGTCTAAGCGTTCTTGGAATGGGTTAATTTCATTTGGTATCGCCTCACCGGATCGGGCTTGACGATAAAAGGCTTTCCATTCTTGCCAAAGTGTCACCAGTTCCTCAACTTCTGATGCTGTGTATGCAATGCGAAGTTTAGTTACATTCAGTTCCTCAGCTTGCGCCATTAAAGTATCCAACTCACGAGTGGGAACGCGAATTGTATCGATACGGTAGGCGTCACTAATTCCTGGGGTTTTGGATATCGAGGGTTGAGGGGGAAGGGGTTTAATCGGAATCGGTACAGCATCAGGTAAGCTAGGGGGAGAAACCGCTAGTAACTGATTGAGAACCTCCACAGTATTTACACCCGTTGGTTGACCCGTCACCGCTTCCTGTACCAGTTTACCCATTGCATCCAATCCTTGATACAAGCGATCGCTAATATCTGGGGTTAAAATTGTTGGCTTGAGTTTAATCCCCCCTAAAATCTCTTCAATGTGGTGAATTAAAGCTTCAACAGGTTCAACGCCTGCGCTTCTGGAGTCTCCTTTTAAACTATGAGCTTCTCGCAGTAATTCGTCTAAAATGGTTTGATTATCAGGATGCTTTTCTAATTGCAGTAATCCCGTTTCTAGTTTCTGTAAACGTTCAAAGCTGGCGAGTTTATAAACATCCCGCAGTTCCTCATCTTCAATCAACGTAGCGCTGAGGGGGCGCTGCGATGGGGAGGATTGGACATCAGGTAAACCCACAATCCTCAGGGAAGCCGGGGGAGAAATGGGCGGAGTCGCTGATTTGGAGACAGTTACCACAGGGGGTAATTGTGCTGAAGCCTCAATTGCGACGATTAATTGGTTGAGCACTTGCGCCGTATCGACTCCCTGGAGTTTACCCGTTACCGCTTCATCAACTAAGCGACTGATTGCCTCTAATGCATCATAGAGACTTTCACTGACTTTGACGGTAAAACCAAGCTGTTTAGATTTGATCCGATCAAAAATTTCTTCGATATGATGGGTTAGGGTTTCCACCGATTCGACGCCAACGCTACGAGAATCCCCTTTGAGACTATGGGCTTCCCGTAATAATTGATCTAAAGTAGCTTCATCATCAGGATCTTTTTCTAAATACAGTAACCCAGCTTCCAAAATCTGCAACCGTTCGGTACTACAGAGTTGATAAACCTCTCGTAGTTCTTGATCTTCGATAAAGCTAGGGGCGAGTTGAGGGGTAGGAGATGTTTGAGGTGGGGTGGGTTGAGTGAAGTGAACGTTATTAGTAAAACCCGCCCCGACAAACCCTGCTTCCTCTTGAATCGGAGCAGCCACAGCCGATTGTTGGCAATGTTCGAGTACAATAATTAATTGTTCCAACACCTGAGTCGTATCCACCACAATCGGTTGACCGGTTACCGCTTCTTGAACTAACTTGCTAATAGCATCTAATCCTTGATGTAAGGTTTGGCTGACGTGTTGGGTAAAAGCCGTGGGTTGGGATTTGAGGCTCTCGATAATTTCTTCCAGGGGATGAGCCAAAATTTCCACGGTTTCCACACCAACGCTACGAGAATCGCCTTTGAGACTATGAACTTCTCGCCGCAATTTCTCCCAGATGGCTTCGTTTTCTGGATTTTGGGCTAAATCACCTAACCCAGTTTCTAGGCTTTGCAACCGTTCACCACTGGCGAGTTGATACACCTGTCGTAATTCATCATCATCGATATAGCTTTCTGCTAATTCTGCTAATTCAGAGGATAGACATTCTTCTTTTGGAGTATCCTCCTGAACCGGAGAAGCCACAGCCGATTGTTGGCAATTTTCCAGCACCAGCATAAATTGTTCCAGTACCTGAGTGGTATCGACTAGACTGGGTTGACCGGTTACGGCTTCTTGGACTAATTTGCTAATAGCATTTAATCCTTGATTTAAGGTTTGGCTAACTTGGGGGGTAAAGGCGGTGGGTTGGGATTTGAGGCTTTCGATAATTTCTTCTAGGGGATGAGCCAGAATTTCCACGGTTTCCACGCCAACACTACGAGAATCACCCTTAATAGTATGGGCTTCCCGGCGCAATTGTTCCCAGATAGATTCATCTTCTGGATGTTTTGTCAAATGACGTAATCCAGCCTCTAGGCTTTGCAACCGTTCACCACTAGCAAGTTGATACACTTGTCGTAATTCATCATCATCGATATAGCTTTCGGCTAATTCAAATGATAGAGTTTCCACCGGAATGTCTCTACCTGCGCTCATTTCCTCTCCCTCTAGACGTTCCACCTTCACGTCTCTACCTACGGCTTTCTCTACTGGCTCAACAGCCATTTGTTGAAATTGATCCAGTATCTCAGCTAAATTTACACCACTAGGTTTACCGGTGACAGCTTCGGCGACGAAAAGACGAATTGCATCTAATCCGTGATCAAGAACTTGACTTACCGAGGGCGAAAAAACCAGCTTTTGGCGTTTAATTCGTCCCAGAGTCCATTCCATGCGATCGGCAAGGGTTTCTACAGCCTCAACGCCTAAACTTTTGGAGTCTCCTTTTAGGCTGTGAACGTCTCGCAGCAACTGTTCTAAAGTTGTCTCATTTTCTTGGTTTTTTTGTAGATGTTGCAAACCGACAGCGAGTTTCTCTAGACGTTCTTTGCCCGCCGTTTTATACAAATTTCGCAGTTCTTCATCGTCTATCATTGTCATTCGTCATTCGTCATTCGTCATTTGTCATTTGTCATTTGTCATTCGTCATTTATCATTTTTCATTTGTCCTTAGTTAGGGAACAGAGATCGGGTTTGTCGGGGCGGGTTTTACTATTATCGTTTCTTACCCTCACATTTAACTAAACCCACCCTGACTGAATGTTCCAGACGTAGCATAGTAATACCAAGTTGCATTCAAAGATATAACTTTCTCTTCCCCTGCTTCCAGACGTAGCATGCTACGTCTCTACAACCCCTGCTTTTCCTATCTACTATGTTTGAGCGCAACTCGGTATAAGTCTAGAACATCCCCGCACATTTAAACCATCTGTTGCAATTCCAAAGAGGTTTCGTTCAGTTGCTGAGTACCTATCTTGGTTTGATTAATACCCGTGGCGGTTTCTTTGGCGCCCTTATTAATGGTTTCCATTGCCTCAACGACTTGTTGAATCGCATCGACTTGCTGTTTCAAGTTCAGGGAGATTTGTTGATTGTTTAACACCACTTTGTCAACCGCATCGGCTACACCAGTGAAGGCGTCATTGGTTTTTTGGGCAATTTGTACACCGGATGCGACGGTTTTTGTGCCTTCATCAGTCACCATTACGGTTGAGTTGATCGCACTTTGAATTTCTGAAACCAGAAGACTAATTTTGTCGGCGGATTGTTGACTTTGATCGGCTAATTTACGAATTTCATTAGCAACCACAGAGAAGCCTTTACCATGTTCTCCCGCACGCACCGCTTCTACCGAGGAATTGAGGGCTAACATATTGGTTTTGTTAGCTAATTCAGACACCAACTGAGAAATACTACCAATTTGATTAGCCTGTTCAGAAAGACGAACAATCTGTTGTGCGATCGCGCCGACTTTATTTTCCAGAATGTACATCCCTTCAAGGGTTTCACCTACCGCTTGTGTTCCTCCCTGAGTCAGTTCTAGGGCTTTCTGAGCGGCGGATACAGCAGCCTTGGCTTGCTCGGCAGATTGTCGGGAGGAGGCTTCTAGCTCATCCATGGTGGTGGTGGTTTCATTCACCGAAGCCGCTTGCTGACTCGCCACCCGTTCTTGTTCTTCTAAAGTTGAAAAGATTTCTTGGCTAGCGGTGGAGATCCGAGTCACAATATGTTTGATTAAATCGGCTAGTTGGCGTGTCCGGAAAACACCTACAGGTAGCACGGCGGCGAGGGACATTAAAATAATCAGCGTCGCCACCAGTTTAAAGGCATTTACAGAAGCAAAAATCGTGCTTTTAGGAACAGTACGGATAGCCACTAAAAAGCCAGGTTGATTCGGTGCTGGATCAACTTTGGCATAGCTGATTAGTTCATTACTTCCTGTACCAATTAATCCCTGTTCACCTTGGAGAATTTGCTCAACAATTTGAGCGGGATAATCCTTTGCCAATGTTTCATCGGTATTCAGATCAAATCCCCACTCTTTCTCATCGTTAGGATGGGAGAGATAGTAGCCATCTGCATTAACCAGTAAGGCTGTTTCGCCCTTACTTAAATTAGCATCTTCGATAAATTGGAGGAACTGATTTGCAAAGACATTAGCAATCACAATCCCCTGTTTTTCCCCGGCTGAGTTAACAACAGGTGTGGCGTAGCGAATCACAGGTTTAAACGGCGTTTCGATTTTTCCGCGTTCCTGGTTCAGGTTCACCGGGGAGACATAAACCTCACCTGGAGCCAGTTTTATCGCTTCCGTAAAATAGTCGCGATCGCCTTTATTTTGCAACTCAGATTTTGGGATAACTGTTGTCGTCGTCCCATCGGAATCAACTCTTACCACTTCCTGACCGTTTTCGTCAAGAAACCGAAGCTGCATATATTCAGACTTCGCTTTCATTAGACTCGTAAAAATAGCCTCGGCTTGTTCTACCCAAGCATCAGCCGATTGATTGCTTTGCGAATCCGTTCCACCACCCGTTTCCGCTCGGATAATTCCTTGAATTGCGGGAATTTCACTTAGGAACAAAACATCCTCATTAATCCCTTCTAAGACAGCGCCAATATTTTCGGCGTCGTCAGCAACTTTATCCTCGAGTTGAGTTTCCGATAATTCGGATAGGGCGGTAGTGGACGAAAATATTCCATAAAGTCCCACAATCGAGACTGGAATAAGACTGCTTAAAAACAGCAGCAATAGGATTTGATTCTGAAGTTTTTTCTGGTTGGATAAATTTTTTAGAAATTTTGCCAACATGGCTGGTTACCTACCACTCTAGATTCTGTTGAACAATCCCGTCTCCCTACTGGAGATGGGAGGAGAGAAAATACAGTCCATTCATTTCCTGGAAAACTCCCCTAGTCCTCTGTTTTGCCAGATTAGAGGAGATTCTTAGCACAGGGATGGAATTGATTACGCCTTTACCGATAAATTTACTCAGGGCATTTTTCCTAAAATGTAAGCCAAACGTATTCCGCAAAATCGTAAGTCTGTCAAGGTGTAGATCATCGCTGGATACTTACCGTTTCGTTCAGTTGAATCCAAGGAAAGCTTGTTCAACAAGGTACAGGATGAATCAACAATCAACTTATAGCTATATCCCTGGCTTTTAAAGTTCCCTTTTTTTAAACCAGAGCTAGCCAATTGGAGGATTGGATTCAATACTTGGAGTAGTGTCTCAAACAACTGGGCTAATTTTTATAGCGTCAAGCTTTAAAATAAAAATTGAGCCGCCGCAAAATCAGAGCCAGTCAAGCTCCAATCATAGATAACCCTAATTTAACCAATCTGTAGGACAGGAGCCGATCATCTTTTTCGGCTGAATTGAGAACGGATAACTCAGCCTTCTAATAAATGCTGGGTTTGCTCAAGATTTAACCCAAATAACCTGACGAGGTATTGGCTTTGATTGACATACCTTCTATGGTAGCGCTTAACCAATACTACTATAGATACCCAGATTTTTATCCTAGCAGACCGTTTTATTCACTATCCCTATGCTATTGCAGCAGATTGATATTCAGCAACAAATTTATCAATTATTTATAATTTATGAACAAATAAATAAAAACCAGTATTTATGCTGATAATTTTTTAATTTCGTAAATTAAAATCTCATCTTCAAGCCGACAAAATTATATCTATATAAAATCCTGACTTATTCAGCGACGAGTAAAATTCAAATATCGCGAATTGTCATACATAAAATGACATACAATTGTCATACATTTAGAGTCAATGTATTACGATAAATAGTATCGGAACAAAACCTAAATTCGTAGTTGCGCTGTCTTCGCCATAAACCTTACATCACTGACTACTGGTGATCATTGGCATGTCCGAGCAGCAGCATTGGAGGAGTTAGCACGAGGCTGGAAAGATAAATCGGGGATATTTGAATTTATACGCGATCGCGCCGTAAATGACCCCTATCTTTTAAAAGACGAGACAAATCCTTTAAAAGATGAGACAAACAAGACACCTAATCCTCGTAAAACTGCACTTGAGGTAATTATTGAACAATATCTAAACCATCCCCAGACTCTACCATTACTGCGTAACCGAACCGAAAATGCTCCCGATGAGAAAGTCAGGAATTTTGCTCAGAATAAATTGGCACAATTAGAGAATCAAATGATCTAAACATGATATAATATTAAACATAAATTTTGTTTAAATAATTCAATCTAAACAACGTTATTGTTAAGTAAAATGGTACTGACTTTCAAGTTTGTAGTCAGCGCTTTAGCGCTTCTGGCACGCTTCGTGCCTACTACGAAACCAGCTTAAGTCAGCGACATTCGTGTTATTAAATGTGTAGGGGCGGGTTTCACAACTATCTTTTTGGTTGCACCCAGATGTGACTAAACCCGCCCCGACTAAGATGTTTAGACTTCCCATGCAAAGAAAGGGCGACCCGATCACATTGAATAGACACAGTTTTCAATTAGTGCAAGCGGGTCGCCCCTACAGGGGAATCATATTAGAGGGGCAAATTTTGATAGAATTTAATCAATATCCCTCAACGACAGCACAACAACATATAACTAAGTAAATTCAACTTAGGTTTTAATCCGATGACACTCACCAAAGAAGAAATTATTTATCCCTCTAGTGATGGTAAACCCATGGCAGACAGCACCATTCAATATCAATGGATTACCAAAATCCAAGGGGGCTGTGATGCTTTATTTAAAGATGACCCAAATGTATTTGTCGCCGGAGACTTACTTTGGTATCCTGTCGAAGGCAAGAACACCATATCCCAAGCGCCGGATGTAATGGTTGTGTTTGGCGTACCAAAAGGCGATCGTCGTTCCTACCTACAATGGCGCGAAAACAATATCCCGCCGCAGGTTGTCTTTGAAATCCGTTCCTATCATGACAGCCAGACTAAGATGGATAAAAAACTGGCATTTTATAACCGTTATGGTGTCGAAGAATATTACCTCTATGATCCAGACGATAAAGGTTTGAGAGGGTGGCAAAGAATTGAGGGACTATTAGAAGTCATTGAACCCATGTCCGGCTGGGTCAGTCCTCGCTTAACTGTGCGGTTTGAATTAACAGAAGCAGGGTTAGAATTATATCGACCTGATCGGCAACGGTTTTTGTCCTATTTGGAATTAGAACAACAGCGAGAACAAGAAGCTCAACGCGCTGAACGGTTAGCGGCAAAATTGCGGGAGTTGAATATCGATCCAGATAGTCTTTAAATTGGGCGCACATCGGTCATTCATGTCAACTTAAGCTACAGCCCTCACCCCCAGCCCCTCTCCATCCCCCCTAGCCCCCATCCCCCCTAGCCCCCATCCCCCCTAGCCCCCATCCCCCCTAGCCCCCCTTTGAAAGGGGGGTATAAAGGGGGGTATAAAGGGGGG
>NZ_JAVKEW010000161.1:0-25481 GCF_040226375.1 Coleofasciculus sp. G2-EDA-02
AAAAAAAGGGGTTCTAGATATTAAGTGATATTCTAGTTGACTTCGGGTAGGACATAATTGTGTAAGACCTAATTAGAGGTGACTCGAAAGGGCGATGATTAGCTCAAGAATCTCCCGCGTTTTAACCGGGAGAGTGTCAAACGAATTACTCGATGATACCTATTTGGCGGTGGGTAGCGAAGCTTATACCGCCGCGTTGCAGGTCTATAACTATGCTAAAGCCAGTGGCAATGTTGGCGGGTTGGATACCCTCATCGAGGAAATGGGACAACGGTTTGCCCGTAAATCGCGAAAGCCGCAGCATGAAGACTCCACTACGCCAGGACAATCCTAACCGTTGACCCTCAAATCTCGGTCATTCAAGTCTTTTACTCGGCGTTTCCTGTTCTGAAGGGGAATGTTTCTGTTCCGAAGGGGAATGTTCCTGTTCCCAAGGGGAATGTTCCTGTTCCGAAGGGGAATGTTCCTGTTCCGAAGGGGAATGTTCCTGTTCTGAAGGGGAATGTTCCTGTTCTGAAGGGGAATGTTCCTGTCCCGAAGGGGAATGTTCCTGTTCTGAAGGGGAAATGCCGTGTCCCGATACCATGTAGAGACGCGCCATGGCGCGTCTCTACAGGGTTTTAGGGTTGTGCAGCCCGCCCTATTTCAGGGAAAAGAAATCAATGAACATACCTTTTCCGAATGGGGCACCTGACGATGAATCGCTAAATGACGCGGTGTCTGGGACGCCGTAATTTTATAGACAAAATTATACCGTTGTTGATGATAATCTTGATCAGGCTCATAGAAATTCCGTCTCATTTGAGCTAACTCTTCATTTCGATAAGCCTCTAAGGGTTTAAACCGTTCATCCCGTTGCCGTTGTTCGCGCTTAAATGCTAACTGTTTCCCATAAGCGGGATGGTGAGCAATTTCTTCAGCCACCCACTGAATCTGCTGGCGAAAACTATTAGGTTGCTCCGCAAACGCCTGATCAATCAGTCCAATTTCTGCGGCGATTTGAGTCCCCATCGGCAGACAAATATCCGTCAACTCCCGTGCTTTTTCAGCACCCACCCGCTTGGGGAGAGAATAAGTCCAATACTCTGATCCATATAATCCCATCCGCTTATAATGGGGATTAAAAACAATCCCCCGACGGGCATAAACCTGATCTGCCGCCAACGCCAACATCACACCCCCAGCCGCCGCATTTCCCTGTAAACCTGCAATAACTAGATGACTATCTGTTGTCAGAATGGTATGAATTAAATCATCCATAGCGTTAATATTTCGCCACGACTCATCCGCCGGATTCTCAGCCGCTTCAATCACATTCAGATGAATCCCATTCGACCAGAAATCATGTCCCCCCATCAAGACAATCACCTTAGTCTTCCGGCTACGGGCATAAATAAAGGCATCGCCTAATCGCCGACATTGATCTGTACTCATCGCCCCATTGTAGAAGTCAAAATGCAGGTAACCCACCTGATTTTTTTCCTCATACCAGATTTCTTGATAAGTTTGGCGATTAGGGGAAACCTCCAACGGTACCTCGGATTCCGGTACGGTTTTTAACTCATCCGCCAATACCAACGCCGCTGGTAATTTTAAGGATAAGCGATTCGGGGTTTTCGGTTTCAGATGGGAAATCCAAACCGCCCCATCAACAGTGGCTCGACAAATCGCCCCGTGGCGTTGGGCAATAATCTCTCCCGGCGTTCCTGTTAAGGTATCTTCAGGATGAGCGCCATAGAGATAATACCGTTTACCATAAATCCGATCCAATAACCCCGGTTGACTATCGGCAGAGCGGATTTTCTGAACAATAGTAGATGTAGAGTCATAACTCCAATCAATGGCTCGGAATCGCTGTTTCATATAAGGACGTAAACACCCCTGCACATCCGGTTTATTATAATCAAGGGGTTCTGGAGTAAAAGTTCCCGATTCAAACCGTTCCACCGTTTGTAGAATCGCCTGAATTGCCGCTTGAGTCAGTTGGCTGCGATACAAACAACTTTTACTCACCGACTGCATGGGAAAAGTAACCGTAGCCCAGATATCCCCCGCATCCATCTCTTCATTTGCCTGTAACGCCGTGACACCCCAATACTCAACATTATTCATCATCGCCCAATCCAAAGCCGAAGGTCCGCGATCGCCCTTGATACCCGGATGGATAATAACACACACCTGACGCCGCCAAATTGTTTCCGGAATCACCTGCTTGAGCATCGGGGCAATAATTAAATCCGGCTGATAAAGTTCCACGGCTTCAATCATCACCTGATCATTTAAGCCTAATTCAATGGAAACCTGATCACCTCGATACGCCAACTCCAAATGAGTGCGCTGGGTTAGACTGTTATATGCAGTCGCTAAAAGTAATATTTTCATAGATGCAACCTCTTAATTATGCCCGAATCATGTCGTGATCAATGACAAATCCCCAATCCCGATTAAACTTCACAGGTTTCACGTACCCGTTTCGGGGATACTGAATAGACGGGTTTTCGGATGGGAGTTTGAGAAATGGGAATATCGACCCAAAACTCCGTCCCTTCTCCAGGTTGAGAGAAACAAGTTAATGTACCCTGATGTTTTTCCACGACAATTTGATAACTAATCGACAAACCCAAACCCGTCCCCTGACCGACGGGTTTAGTAGTGAAAAACGGGTCAAATAAATGAGCTTTTACCTCCTCCGTGATCCCCTCACCCGTATCTTGAATCCGAATCCGTACCTGATCCGTCTCCTCTAGAACCTCTGTAGTAATCGTGATTTGTAACGGCGGGGGTTGATTATCCAGCGCATCAATGGCATTATCGAGGAGATTCATAAACACCTGATTTAATTGCCCCCCATAACACTCAACTTGGGGGAGTTGACCATAATGTTTGATAATTTCAATGGGAGGATGATGTTCCTTTCTTTTAAGCCGATTACTCAAGATCAGTAAAGTATTCTCAATTCCTTCATGAATATCAATCGGCTTCACATCCGCCTCATCCAAGCGGCAGAAATTCCGCAAAGATTTCACCAAATCCCGAATCCGCACCGCCCCCATTTTCAGAGAGCCTAAGAGTTTAGGAAAATCTTCCACCACAAAGTCCAGATTCATTGCCTCAGCTTGTTCCTGAATGGTAGCCGGGGGTTCAGGATAGTGCTGCTGATAGAGTTTTAATAGGCGCAGTAAGTCTTGAGCATATTGATGAGCGGGTTTAATATTTCCATAGATAAACGAAACCGGATTATTCAGTTCATGAGTAATCCCGGCAATCATTTGACCCAAGCCGGACATCTTTTCACTTTGGATCAGTTGCGCCTGAGTTTGTTGTAACTTCTGCAACGTTTGCTGCAACTTCTCCGCCTGCGCCGTCGCCCTCGCCGCCGTGGTATGGGCAGAGGTATACAATTGAGCATGGTCAATCGCGATCGCGAGTTGATCGACAACAGCGCTCAAGAGTTCGACTTCACTAGAACTCCAAGCACGGGGTGTACGGCAATCGGTACAGACTAAGGCACCGATTTGACCAGAATTGGTTTTTAGGGGTAAGATAAGCTGGGCTGTAACCTCAGCACGAGTCAGGAGTTGGCGTTGAGTGGCATTTAGGTCAGGGTCTTGGGTGACATCATTAATCTGAATCATCTCTAAATCCTGAATCGATTGGATCAGAGAGATAACCTCCGGATTAGAGTGATACCCTAGCTGACAAGATAAACCCGATTTCCGCGCCTCGTGAGTAATGGCAATACTGGGTTTTCCATCCTCTTGAACCCGCCAGAGGAATTGACACCTATCCAGGTTTAACAAACTGCGGACAGAGAAAACAGCCGTATCGAGAATCGTATCCACATCCAAGGAATTGCGAATCTCTCGCGCCAGATAATTAAGTAATGCTTCCCGTTGGGCAAAGGAATGAGCTTGTTGTTCCGACTCACGCAATGCCTGAAGCGTCTGCTTCCCTGTGGTAATGTCGTGATAGGTAAGGACAATCCCCGCCACACTAGGCAGAAACAGCAGGTTATTGGCGATGACTTCAAACTCTCGCACCTCCCCAGCCATGTTTGGCAAACGCAATTCAACGGTTACATTTGTGTGGGGGGAATCAAGAGCCTGGCTTAACAGACCATCGGCGATGGGAATATCTTCATTGAAGACAAATCCCCAGAGGGTTTTACCCAGCCAATCCTCAGGATTATAGCCCAACACCCGATGCAAAGATGGGCTAGTATAGAGAATCATCCCCTCGGCTGTCACCACGGCGATGAAATCCGAGGAATTTTGCACCAACGCCCGAAACCGTTCCTCACTGTGGCGCAAGATTTCTGCTTTTGCCCTCTCCACATTCAGGCGTTGATCAAATAAGGAGGTAATTAGGGGTATGGCTAAGATAAACAAAGTCGCCAGGGCGATAAACCGAGCCAGCCACAAATCGTTAATGGCGGGGGATGAAGGCACAACCCCTAAATCCGTCCCTTGGAAGCGAACCGCCGCCATCCCAATATAGTGCATCCCCGCGATCGCCAAACCCATCACGATAGCACTCGCCAGCTTCAGCAACATTCCCGAATCAGCCCGGATATACCGCAGTTGGAAGGCTAGCCATAGAGCAATCAAAGAAGCCGCGATCGCAACAACAATCGAAACCGCCACCAGTGTCAGATTATAACTAGCAACCGCCTCTAATTCCATTGCCATCATACCTGTATAGTGCATCGCGGCAATAGCCAATCCCATAACCATACTGCCCAACAACAGTTGCAACCACCCCATCTGAGGACGAGAAGCCAGCCACAACGCCACTCCAGAACCCAGAATTCCCACCACCATCGACACCCAGACACTGGAGAGGTCATAAGATATAGGAATAGGCAAGTTATACGCCAGCATACCGATAAAGTGCATCGACCAGATACCAATCCCCATCGCCACTGCACCCCCAGCCAACCAAAACTGGCGAGTTCGCCCTGTCGCCATCGTGACACGCCCCACCAGATCCAGTGCGGTGTATGACGCAATAATGGCAATTACCATAGAAAGGAGAACTAGGTTGAAGTTATAGGTAGCGCTCATAGTTGTATCCGTGTGAGTTATATTAATTTTTACCCCGTTGGAGTAGGTAGAAAATATCGGCTACTTTAACAGCCGTTAATGGTGAAACGAATTCAACCTTCACGAAAAAGTTGAATCACTACGGTTCGTGCAATAGGGTTTCAAATGACTAACCCGCGCCAACCGCCCCTGCATTTATGCCTCAGTAGCGGGAGTCACTACAGGTTAGCGGCTTGAGAGAACGCCTACAACCTCACTTTAACCCCCAAAATCTGTCCTAATCCTAGCTGTCTGCTTGATTTGTTTCGATACCAATAAGTTTAGAAAGTATGGGGATAGCTATCCCGTAAAATTGACTATACCTAAATGTAAGAATAATTACCGTTTCTTGGCATGACCCTTAAGATTTAGATGAGACTGTATCTTAAGTCGTAAAGTAACCGTTACTATTTTCCTATCGACGATGTAGGGGCTGTAGGGGCTGTAGGGGCGAGTCGCTGCATATCGTTACGGGGAAATCCATTAATTATCTCGACAGGCGGGTGGGCAATGCCCAGCCTACGATATATAGCAACCGCCATAGCGGTTAGGACGCATCATTTTGTAGAGACGCGCCATGGCGTCATTTTGTAGAGACGTTGCATGCAACGTCTCTACAACAGTTGGTTTGTCCTAATCGATGTGTCTACTGCTATATCTGACATACGCAAGACATAAGACATAAGAGAGTTAACCATCAACCGGCTCCCGACGCACTCTGTAGTAAACCGCCTTCACCTGGGGTCCAAAGACAATCTCCTCTTCATTTTGCAGATCATAGCTTTGCCGCTTTTGACCGTTAATCAACAAACCATTAGAACTTAACTTTCCTTTAAGATTGCCATCAACAATGCGATAGGCATCATGACCATCCTCACCCTGTACTCGCATTAACGTGGCGTGGTGGCGCGAGACAAACTGTGAGAACAGACGAATATCACAATCATGGTCTCTGCCAATAGAATAGAGTTCACCATCTAAAACAAACCGATGTCGTCCTCGATCATCTTGAACAATGAGAACATGTCCCTCAGGTAAATCGGACGTATCTGAACTCACCGCGTCGGTAGATGACTGAGCCGATGAGGGTGGAGAGTCTGGAGAAGGTTCTATGGGCAACATCTCACTTATGCTCAAGCACTACAGATCATAGTAGCGACAGGAATCGCTGACTGGAAAAACCTAACCCTAAGCTCCGAAATCTCGGCAAGCGCGATACAGGTCAGTCCAGCCTTTGCGTTCTTTGACCACAGTTTCGAGATACTCTTTCCACACTAGCTTATCTTGGATCGGATCTTTAACCACAGCACCCACCAGTCCAGAGGCAATATCCTCAGCGCTGAGATGTCCATCGCCAAAATGAGCAGCTAGGGCTAAACCACTATTCACCACTGAAATTGCCTCCGCTGTGCTCAGGGTACTACTGGGAGATTTTAGTTTAGTTTTACCATCTTCGCTGATACCACTACGCAATTCTCGGAAAATCGTCACCACCCGCCGGACTTCCATTAAAGCGGGGGCTTGCACCGGGAGTTCTAAGGCACGTCCTAAGCTTTCTACCCGCTGTTGGACGATACTTACCTCCTCGTCGATGGTTTTGGGCAGAGGAAGGACAACGGTATTAAAGCGGCGTTTGAGGGCGCTAGAAAGGTCATTGACACCCTTATCGCGATTATTCGCTGTGGCGATAATATTAAAGCCTTTAATCCCTTGCACCTCATCCCCCAGTTCCGGAATCGGTAGCATCTTTTCTGAGAGAATCGTAATCAGCGTATCTTGGACATCAGCCGGAATCCGAGTTAACTCTTCCACCCGGGCAATTTTACCCTCTGCCATCGCCACCATCAGCGGACTACGCACTAAAGCATCCATTGAGGGACCTTGGGCGAGTAAGCGGGCATAGTTCCAACCATAGCGAATGGATTCTTCACTGGTGCCGGCTGTGCCTTGAATTAGTAAGGTTGAGTCACCGGAAATAGCAGCGGCTAAATGTTCTGATACCCAAGACTTAGCGGTTCCCGGAACCCCCATCAGCAGTAAGGCTCGGTCGGTGGTTAGGGTAGCGACAGCTATTTCTATGAGTCTGCGATCGCCGATATACTTAGGCGATACCACAAACCCGTTCTCTAGTGTACCTCCCAATAGGTATAAGGTGACAGCCCAAGGGGATAAATTCCAGTTTGGGGGGCGCTGGCGTTGATCCGCTTTTGCCAGTTCCGCCAATTCTTCGGCAAACTCTTGTTCGGCATGTTCACGCAATAAAAAGTTTTGATTGTTTAGCTTTGAACGATTCACAGTTGTTTGTCCTGAAAAAGGCTCTTCCGTACCTGCTATACTAAACTAACTTTCTCACCATTTATCTCAACTCGTTAGATTTAGTCCATTCTTGTAATCTTGTCAGGGGTGGAAAGCGATTTAGTTTAAGCGATGAATAAATTATGACTAAGATGAAATTTATTAGCCCCAAAATCGATTATGCCTTCAAAAAAATATTTGGTTCAGACCAAAGTGAAGACATTCTCATCAGCTTCTTAAATGCAATTGTCTACAATGGAGAAAGTGTCATTTCTAGTTTAACCATTGTCAACCCTTACAATCCCGGTCAAGTCGAAACCTTAAAAGATAGTTACTTGGATATCAGGGCTATTCTAAACAGTGGAGAAATTGTTCTCATTGAAATGCAGGTCGCCAGGGTAGCCGCTTTTCATAAGCGAGTGACCTACAATCTCTGCAAAGCTTATGCTAATCAGTTGGCATCAGGAGACTATTACCTGGAAATTACCCCTGTGATTGCGGTAACAATCACCGACTTTATTCTATTCAAAGAAAGCCATAAATGTATTCATCATTTTGTGTTCAAAGACAAAGAAAGCTCATCGGAATATCCTGAACATGAATTGCAGCTAATTTTTTTAGAATTACCGAGATTTGTGAAAAAATTACCAGAGTTACAGACATTGGCAGAGAAATGGATTTATTTTATGACCCAGGCTCAAGACTTAGAAGAAATTCCAGAAAGTTTGGCAGAAGTTACGGCAATAGAAAAAGCTTTAACCATAGCCAATCAAGCGAACCTGACACCAGCAGAAGCTGAGGAAGTCAGTCGTCGAGCCATGCAGTTGCGAGATGAGATAGGACGCATCAAATATGCTACCGAAGAAGCACGGGAGGAGGCGCTGGAAGAAGGTCGTCAAGCAGGTCGTCAAGCAGGTCGTCAAGAAGGTCGTCAAGAAGGTCGCATTACAGAAGCACGGGCTTTAGTCCTGCGTCTGCTGAACAAGCGATTTCCAGACAAGACAGCGGAACTCAATAGCTTAGTAGAAGGTTTGTCTTTGTCAGCTTTAGAAGAGTTAAGCGATGCTATGTTTGAGTTGAATAATTGGGAAGATTTATTAACTTTATTGGCAGATATAGACCAATAAGTAGGTGAACATCAAATTTCTCTGCCCATTTCATAGCGTAAACTCAAAATTGCCAATACTTCGTCAATCACTTCCGTCCAATAAGACGCTAAAGCTGACCGTTCTGGTACGATATTGGTTAAACGAGTCGAGAGTTCGGGGACAATATCAGGACTCATAAAATAGGCAAACTCCTTTAAAGCCGTAGACAGCGACCAATCGTAAGGATTATCAGTTTTAGCCAGATAGCGCCGTACACCCTCTAAAACGATACCTGTCAGTTCGGTACTCCAAGGAGAGTGGCAATGAGTTAATAAAGTGAACGCCGGATGTTTGCTGTCAAATGGGACTTTTCTAGATTGAAATAAATTCAAGAAAAAGCTATCTCGTTGTTCAGGAGAGAGGACATCGATTAACCCAGAAATTAATTGATTTGGCGGGATTAAATAGCCCTTAAACGTACTAGAAAACGGCAGTAAAACCTCTGCCCATTCCGGATTCTGTTGTCCCATCGCCGCCACTGCCCATCCTTCAACCAAAGAACTATCCCACTCACTCCGTTTTGCAGCTTGTATCCATTCAGCCGGGGATTCTTCCTGAAGTTCTGACCAAAGATAAAGGGGAGTCGCGGCGACAATTTGTAAAATCATCCAGGCTTTATTCCCTAATAACTGAGGCGGCTGTTTGCTATCAATACCATCTCTGGTTATCTCTTGTTCATTATAATCAGGGAGGATAAAATCTAGAAGCAAACGGTTGCGCCTGCGTCGAAATGTAATAGCGGATTGGATGCGTTGCTGCATCCGCTGACATAAAGCCGATTCCGGTAACTGCGCCAATAAATTAGCCGCTTGGCGTCGCACCTCTTGGCGGCGGTCATCTAGTACAGTGTCTAAAAATGGCTCATCCTCTCGATTTAAGCCAATTTGCAGGGTTTCTAACAAGGCGATTCTGGCAAAAGATGGTTCTTGTTGCCACACAGCCACAAGTCGTTCCCGTGCTGAGGTGGGATGTTCACGCCGCAGATGGTGTAATAGGAGTTTGCGGGCGTCTAGACTTCCCCTTGTCCAAGTTTGTTCGATATCCTCATCTCCCACATAATGCCAATCTGGATTATGGGCGGCTAACCAACGTCCCCGCTGACCTAAAATGGGGAGAATCTGAGGGCGTAACTGAGGTGAGGTGCGTCCGAGTTCGAGTAACTCTGGCAAACAATAGTCTGGCACACGATATCCGGCTGTAGCGGCGGCGGTTAACCATTCAGGTAAGAGTTTTACCCGCTCTTTTTGTAGCATCAATTTCAGATAGTGGGCGGCGCGGGGGCTACAGGGAGGTTTATCTTCAGGTGGACAAGGTTGGGGTAGGGGTTGATTATCGGTAATCGCCCGTTGTCCGGCGCGGTGATAGAGAGAAATTGCCCCAGCCGCGCTGAGTAATGTGGCTTCTGGGTCAGTAGGATTAAGTTGGGATAAAAGTTGACCCAGTTGATTTGTTGCTGGAGTGAGAGTGAGAGTTCGTCTCTCTGTGCCAACTAAGGCGGTGGTGATTACGTCTTCCCAGAGACTCATTGAGGCTTTACCGAAGATGGGATGTTAAATCGATTTTAGCTTTATCTATGCTCTTTCTTTTTTTACTCTAAAATCCCCACTAAAATCTTCACCAACTCTGCCAAATCATCGGGCAATGTATAAGACCCAATATCTCTTATAATTGTTAACGTAGTTCGCTCTAACTTACCAAAAACCCACAACTCTCCAATAGTCACCGCTCCATACAAGACATCCGGTGACTCCTCCAACATCGTCAACGCAATCAACTCCACCGCCAGTTGAGTGAACCCCCGCGTCAAATCATCCCGCTTCGCTTCAATAACAATTAATCCCATCTCCGACTCAATAAAATAATCTAAATTCCCCTGAAGTTGCTCATTAACCTTCAATGGGTACTCAATTCGCAACAAACGGCGGCACATTACCGCCACTCGCGCCAACACTGGCGCAATCAAAATTTCCCGCTTGGCTGTTTCACTGCTGAGAGTGACATAAGGAATCGTGTCTTCTAACTGCTGCTGTAACTCCGAAAGATGCTCAATCTCACGAGTGGTTTTGGGTAAGTGAAGGCGTTGGCGTTCAAACTTATAGCCAAACTCTGCCAGGATTTCATCGGTATCATTGGGTAGCTCAAAGTAGGAACGAAAACTATAGCTGGTTCCCTCTTGCAAAATTTTGGGCTTAGACATAAATACTCCTGAGTTTTAGGTATTGTAGGTTCACTATTGTTATCCGTCGAACTTTTCAAGCTTTGCCGGGTTGATGCCAGTAAATCTAACAAAATCTAGGGCTAAAGCCCTGACTACGAACCCACTCTTATCCATCAAAACGCGATAAACTGATCTTGGGAAAAAGCACTTAAGGGAAAAAAGTCATCACCATTCCATTCGCCAAACACGGTAATGGGATGTCCCCCACTCAGGGCAAATAACTGCCAACCCTCTGTAAAGCTAGGGGTGAGGCGTAATACCTGATTAACACCGTCGCGCAATGCCCATCCTTTGTTATATTTTTGGGGAATAACGCCTTGTAAACTTAGGGGAAATTGGTCTAACCAGGGTTGACAAGCTAAAGCATTTGTGTATTGAGTTAGGGCAGTTGCGATCGCGCGTTCCCCCTCTATCTCTGTAAAGGTTATGGCTGGGGCGTGATGGGTTTTGACAATTGCCCGCAAGGGATAAGCACTGGCAAAGAATCCCAAGTCGGCGTCGAGGAGAGTACCGGGGATGAGACTGGTATCTAGGGGTTGAGAATGATGGGCAAAGGTAAGGATGAGGGCGAATCGTTGCGTCTGTTGTCCTTGTAACCATATCCGTTGTGCTTTAAGGTTATCCTGGTCTTCGATACGTAGTCCTAAAATTAACCAGCGATCGCGGATAATCGAGGTAGCGGTTTCTTCTTTTTGCCCCCAACCAATCGCCGTGCGGATATCGGCTTGAATGTCTGGGGGTAAACTTTCTAGGCGTTGGAATCCTTGGAGTAATAGATACAGGCGTCCCAACCGTTGCAAAAGGCGTTCTTGCCAACCCACCCCCGTATAAGGAATACCCGACATCTCCTGTAACTGACGTGCCAATCCGGGGGCTTGAGCATCAATCATCCGGGCGGCGACCGTATCCCAAAAACTATAGTCTTTTTCCGGTAACTTGGCTAATCCCTGACGGACTAAATCGCGCAACCAACGGTCTAATTCTTGCACACCCCCTGCCACATTTTCCTCCCGTTTGGCGGCGCGTTTGGCTTGAGCCACGGGATCAGCAACGTTTTCTGATTTTTCTACCTTTTTAACCTGTTTTTGACGGCGAGTGGTAATCCAATCCTTTACCCAGTCGGGGGATTGATTTTGGTTAAACGTATCGGGTTGATTGGCGAAAAGTAATAAAAGTCCAAGTCCATGTTTGCAGGGAAATTTACGACTCGGACAACTGCATTTAAACGCCGTTTCGCCTAAATCGATTTGGGTTTGATAGGGTTGACTTCCACTTCCAAGACATTCTCCCCACACCGCATCCTGATTCTGTCCCAATCCTTGCCATTTGGATAAGTGTGCCAAGCCTTGACCATTTTGGGCAGACTTAGCATCGGGGGCGAGTGCGAGGATTTGTTCCGGAGTCCAGGTCATGGGCTTATGTTAGGGTTCATCCTTGAGAAAAAACAGGATAGGCTATGCAATGATTCCCCTCAGGATAGATACTCGAAAAACACACTACATCTAGATTACTAGTTGATCGCTAATCGCTCACTATCGATTAACCAGAATCGTCTCCACCGAATATGCCAGAAACTGACCACTTAATCCCCACAGAATCAACCCCTTGGTTGACGCTCAAAGCCGTGCAAGGGGTTACCCAAGACGAACAGGGAGTTGAGATTGACTGTGGCGGTCCTCGTCTGAGAATAAGAGTATTAGCACCCAACCTGATCCGGGTGCGTTTAGCGCCTCAAGGAAAGTTCAAACCGCGTCGTTCCTGGGCAGTAACCCGTGATGATAGAGAATGGTCTGTTGTACCGTTCCAGGTTCAGGAAAAGGCGACAAGGATTGAAATCAAGACCGAGGGGCTGGACTTGCATATTCACCGTGATCCCTGTCGCCTAGAATGTTTTGATAGCGAGGGTCAACCCTTTGCCCAAGATACCGCCCTGAATATGGGGTGGCGAACGGGTGCAGTAGCAACCTGGAAACGCATCGAAGCCGATGAACATTTCTACGGATTAGGTGAGACGACTAGAGGACTCGATCAACTCGCCAAGCACAAAACAAACTGGACGTTTGATGCCTTAGATTATGGTGTTCTCACCGATGATATGTATGTCGCGATTCCCTTTGCGATCGCTCTACGTCCCCATCTGGCTTATGGCGTTTTCTTAAATACAACCTTTTGGAGCCGATTTAATCTGGGAGCAGAACAACCCGGAGTCTGGCAAATGGAAACACGAGATACTGAGCTAGATTACTATATCATCTATGGACCTGAGCCCCAGCAAATCCTCTCCACGTACACCGAACTAACGGGTCGAATGCCATTACCCCCTCGGTGGGCGCTGGGCTATCAACAATGTCGGTGGAGTTATGACACCGAAGCGGTTATCTATAAACTTGCCCAGGAATTTCGCACCCGACGTATTCCCTGTGATGTGATTTATCTGGACATTGACTATATGCAGGGGTATCGAGTATTTACCTGGAATGGCAGACGCTTCCCTGATCCAGGCAAACTCATCCGTCAGCTAGCCGAGGATGGATTTAAGACGGTGGTGATTAATGATCCGGGGGTGAAATATGATCCAGACTATAACTACCCCATTTTAGACCAAGGACTTGAGCAAAACTACTTTATCCAACGAGCCGATGGCAAGATATTCTACGGCTATGCTTGGGCAGATCGGTCTGTTTTCCCCGACTTTCTGCGCCCCGACGTCCGCGACTGGTGGGCGAACTTGCACCAAGGCTTTACCGAGTTAGGGATAGCCGGGATTTGGAACGACATGAACGAACCCGCCCTCAATGATCGCCCCTTTGGGGATAAAGGGGAGAAAATTTGGTTTCCTCTGGATGCGCCCCAAGGACCTGCGAACGAACGTACCACCCATGCTGAAGCCCACAACCTCTACGGGCAGATGATGGCGCGTGCGAGTTGGGAAGGGATGAATCAATGGCGTCCGAATTCCCGTTCGTTTATCCTGACGCGATCGGGTTTTGCCGGGATTCAGCGTTGGTCGGCGGTATGGACGGGTGATAATCATTCGTTATGGGAGTATCTGGAAATGTCCCTACCGATGCTGTGCAACTTAGGGTTATCGGGGGTAGCCTTTGTCGGGGCTGACATTGGCGGCTTTGCGGGTAATGCCAATGCTGAACTCTTTGCCCGGTGGATGCAGGTAGGAATGCTTTATCCCCTGATGCGGGGTCACAGTATGATGGGGACAGCCCAACATGAACCGTGGGTGTTTGGGGAGCAGGTGGAAACGATCTGCCGTGATTATATTGAACTGCGCTATCGTTTGCTGCCGTATCTTTATACCCTATTTTGGCAAGCGGCTAGCACCGGCACCCCCATTCTGCGACCCTTAGTCTATGAGTTTCCTAACGACCCAAAAACCTATAGCCTCTACGACCAAGTGTTTTTGGGACCCTTTTTAATGGCAGCACCCATTTACCGCGCCGGTATGGATCATCGGGCAGTATACTTGCCCCAAGGCACTTGGTATGACTGGTGGACGGGTGAGTCTTATCACGGACCTACGCACATTCTTGCCCATGCACCCTTGGAACGAATGCCCCTCTATAGTCCTGCGGGGGCGATTATTCCCATGGGTTGTGTGATGCAACAGACTCAGGAGCGTCCCCTGGATGAGTTAACGCTGCGAGTGTGGGCGGGAACAGGTGAGTGGACGATGTATGAAGATGATGGTCAAAGTTTTGAGTATCAAGGGGGGGCTTGGGCAACAACGACGTATCGGGTTTATCCAGAGGGACAGCAATGGGTGGTGGCGATTGGGGAACGCCAAGGAGAATGGACACCTCCAGGGCGTCACGTCATTGTGGAGTTAGTGGGGATTGGGCAACAGGAGTTTGAGGATGATGGGACAGCGCGATGTTTGAGGTTTTAGGGGTTGCTGAATAAGTATTGTGGTGGGGGTAAGTGTTAGGTATTAGGTGTTATAGCAATCGCCATAGCGGTTAGGACGCATCTTCTTATGGTAGAGACGTTGCATGCAACGTCTCTACAACAGTTAAGCGCCATACTTGCGTAACCGTCCCCCATGTGCCAACGCTAACCCCATCAACTGCACCCCAGGACGTAATCCTAACATCCCCCGCCCACAAGCATATTCATCAAATGTCGCCACGTCATCCACTTTGGCATATTTGCTATGAATCATGACTGGGACAGGATGCCAACTGTGTTGTCCCATTATCGCAGGTGTAGAATGATCGGCACTCACGACTAACACATCAGGATTGAGTCTAGTAACTAAAGGCAAAAGCTGATCGACTTCTTCAATGACCTTTACCTTACCCTCGAAGTTACTATCTTCTCCCTTACTATCGGAATGCTTAACATGGAGGAAATAGAAATTGTACTTTTCCCCATAAACCTTTTGCAGCGCCTGAAACCGTTGTTTCATTCCACCGGGACGCGGGACAACATCCATGCCGATTAAGCGACTCACTCCCCGATACATGGGATAATCAGCCACGCAAACACCATCAAGTTTAAAGCGATCGCGGATTGCCGGCAAGGGTTGATATTGCTCAAACCCTCGCAGTAAAATTCCAGTAGCCCGGTCTTCATCGGCTAAAACCTGCTGTACCTGATCAATAAAAGATCGCACCAACTCGGCGGTTTTCTTTGAGTCCTCTGATGCAGGCGTTGGCTCTTTAGCGGGAACGCCTGTGGTTTGCGGATCAGTATCTGCTAAATTTCCCCCCAATCCCTGACCCCGCAACACAAATACCGCCCGGTGTTCGCTGACGCTTTCAAAGAAATAGTCCCCTTCAAAATCTAAGCTCACCTTTTCCCGAATCTTTTCACTGATTTCCCATTAAGCGTCCCTCACTGGCATTTTGAACTGAATGCAGTGAAACAGGCAATTTAACTTAAGGTAGAAACCTTTTTAATTTTAAATTTTGAATTTTTTACAGACGGCTGTAATTACTCTACTGAGGTCTTGATAATATCTACCTGAAGGTAGATATTATCTTTTTCTTTGGGTAGAAGTCAAACCCAGTGATCATCGCTAAGCTGCTTTTAGCTAAATATATCCATTCCTGCCATTTTCTTCCCAATTTGGTAGTTCAGGATGTCCAAAGGTTGTAATAGCACGTTTTGAGAGAATTTCTTTACTCAGAAGGTATAAGTATGATGAATAATTCCGCTTTCAGACCAACTTGTTCTTTGCTCACTACTATGGCGATTAGTACAATTACGTTGATGATAGGAGCAAGTATACCGTCAGTTCGAGCACAAACAGCGGATTCCTCTTCTGAGCCGGGAATGAATTCAGAATATCCGTGGCAAAATGTTTCAACCCATGCCGAGAATTTAAAACCCGCAGCATCCCCACCCAACTTGGCTCAGCAAACCGTACCTCCACCGGATGCTCCAACCGAACCCCTAGACATTGACACAACAGAGGTATCGCCGGGTAGAGCGACTCGTTCAGGTTCAAGCTATATCGGAATTGGCGGTAATATTGGACTGGGAGATGGGGATACGGCTCTGGGTGAAACAAGCTTCGCTATCTTCAGCAAAATTGGCTTAACCAGCAATGTATCGGTGCGTCCATCAGTCCTCATTGAAGATGATCCCACGATTCTGCTACCTGTAACTCTTGACTTTACCCCTGGTGTCACCGAGGTGACGGCGGATGTAACCGAAGACGTGGGTGCTAGAGTCTCTCCTTATATTGGCGCTGGAATCGCTATCTCTACAGGAGATGACAGTTCAGTGGATTTGCTGGCTACGGGAGGTGTGGATGTACCTTTGGCGACTCAATTGACAGCAACGGCTTCCGTGAGCGCCTCGCTGTTTGATAACCCGGCTGTGGGACTGTTATTGGGAGTCGGCTATAACTTTAGATAATCTTCAGGGGGAACAGGGAACGAGGAACTGTAGGTGTTTTTTCGCCTGTGCTGAAGAATAACAATGTAGGGGCGGGTTTCACAACTATCATTTCTTTTCTTACCCAGATGTAAATAAACCCGCCCCATCTTAATTATGAATGTTCCCTGACAAACGACTAATTTTGATTTTCGTCTGGCGGGAATTATTCGTAAGTTTAATTTAAGATTTTTGCCGTCGTTAACTAAGGGAGGATTTTATCAAAAGTTGGCAGCTTATGGTCATGTGGGCAGGATGGATATAGAATTACCTTGGGAAAAAACTGATAAAGTTGAGGTTTTGAAGGGGTGAGAAATGACACGGTTGGGAATTTCCTAAAAACATTGTAGAGACGTTGCATGCAACGTCTCTACTCTTCTTCTGATTGACTTTTGTAATTAATGTAGTCTTCATGATAGTTTCTCTGTTCGAGTAACCTCTCCACTCCATCAATATTAATTGTTTTTAGCATATCTCTGGCAACTTGCATCCCTTTTTTTAACAGGATAAGGGTCTTGCGAGTTCTTGAACGTTCTAGGAGTCCTTCTTTTTCTAACTGAGCAATTATATCATAGTCAAATCTCTTGCTCTTGTAAAATATGACACCAAACCTGACACCGATAAAATTTTCTCTGCAAGGTTTTTCTTGGTAATTTTCCAGATAAGGATTGTATTCATCCCGACCCGACAGATATATAAGCATTAGATATAAAGGCTTCAAAACCTGGTAATGCTCTATAAAGCTTCTGTCTTGTTGTGACTGTTTTTCATTACAGTTGAATGGCATTCTTTTTTAATGGATTTAGATTGGTGAAAGCCTTAAAGTTTTTCTTTTCCATGTTCAGTTTCTCGATCATTTCCCCCCGGCTCTCCTGGCTACCTCTGCTCCCCTTAACCGAACAGTATTGACTATATTCTATAAATGCTGCCTTATCTTTGCGATCGCTAACTGAATTAAGGGCGCAAGCCTTGCGCCCCTACAAATTAACGAATGACAAAGGATGTAAGACATAAGACAATTACAAAATCGTCCCCTGCAAACCAATCAGCAATCCACTCACCATCATGGCAGGAGTGCTAATCGGCATCGAGTTGAGACTCGGTGTCGCCCTTGGTTTATTGAAATAGTCATAAACCGTGCGGGAAAGGTTACGAATTAACTCCGAGGCACTCGCATCATTGTGGGGACGTTTCACCAAGGTGACGATGAGATACCGTTTCCCTGTAGGCATATCCACAATACCCACATCTCCTAATACTGAACCAATATCCCCCGTTTTATGGGCAACCATCGCCCCTTTACCTAATCCTTGAGGAATTAGGGAATTATTTACGGTACGCTGCATGATATCCAACAAACGATCGCGCGATCGCAAAGTCAATAATTCCCCTTGATTCACCTTATACAGCAAGTTTGCCATGTCTCTGGCATTCGTGGTATTCGTTCCTTCTAAATCCGGTAAGGGGTTATTGATTGCCGTTGCGGTTAATCCCCAAGATATGAACCGTTGATTAACAGCTTGGATACCGCCGAGGCGATGAATAATCATATTGGTGGCAGTATTATCACTAATGGTAATCATCTTGGTTGCCACTTCCAAGGCACTATACTGCGTCCCAGGTTTTTGATATTGCATGTCCCCTGAACCTTTAGCGATCATTTCTGGTGTCATGGTTAGGGGTTCATCTAAGCGAATTTTGCCCGCATCCACATCCTGAAAAAATGCCACCAGAATCGGGACTTTAATCGTGCTAGCGGCGGGAAAAATAGCGTGACTTTCCCAGTCTAAATAGGCACCCGTATCTAAATCCACCACAAAAACACCAGGTTGCAATTTAGGATTTTGGGCGAGTAAGGTTTGCACTTGGGATTTCAGGGGAGTGATTTCTTGGCGCAGGGGGAGGGTTGGGGAAATGCTTTGATTCGTCGGGCTTTCTTGAGGGTTCCCCTCCGCCGCTTCACTCGATTGCATCGACATTTTGCTGGTGGGATCTAATACTGATAATAGAGTTCCTGCGATCGCGCCAATGCCAACGCCGAGAATCAGGAGGCGGATAATCTGAATCCATATACCCGAAAAGCGTTTTTGGGAATGCCGAGTGCGCCGGGATTTCCCCGTCTGGGCGGGTTGATAACGAGATGACTGACGCTTCGGTTTAGCCTCTGATGGAGTCGAGACAGTTGAGCGCCGCTTTTGCCGACGGAGGCTATTTTCCTGACGTGGGTTCAAAGGTTGGGATAGGGGAGTTGCAGCCGGCGGGTGACTCATCCGACGATTCCCCAGAGAAGTTTCTCTGATGGGTATCCCGTTAATCGCCCGGAGTTTTGGTAGCTTCAGATTTGGGTAAATCGAGGATTCACTGGGATACTGGGCAAAACGGTTTAGAGGTAAAGGTTTGGGGCGACTGGGGTTTTGAGAATTAGGCTGAACCGCACGCAGTTGAATGGGGTGCTGACGGCTTTGTGATGGGGAAGATGAGGGAGGATTAATATCCTCTCCCAGGGGCAAAGTTTGTCGAGGGCGGCGTTGACGAGAAAGCCGACGAGAACGATAGGTTTGTCGTTGTTCAGACTCGATGCGATCGGTTTGATGCTTACTGCCCCTAGACACTGCCACTGAAAATACCTCCAACACAACTAAATTCTAGATATTTACTCTTCAAGCAGTCATAAAAACTCTTCCGTTGCGGGAAACTCCGTGTCTTCAGACCGGAGAGGAACGCGCGGTAGCGGTTTTAACCGCATACCCCCTTTCGGGGTGGAGGGGTATGGGTGCCCCTCCTATTGTCTCCCATTTCTGGGGTAAGGTTAGCCTCGCCAATGTTATCGGTCGGTAACTATCCAAAAAGCACTGTTTCAGTGACCTTAAAACTGTTTAACTTTTCGGTTCTAGAGCAGTAAACTAGCTACGCATCTACTGGTAGGTCTTGAACACTTGCCGATAACGTAGTCAGTTAAGACTTAAGCTGGTCAGAATGGCTTGTTAGATTTCTCTTTCAAGCCTCATGCCTTTAGGCTGAGGTTCCTGACATCCCTACAGATGCTTTGTATTACACTCAAATTACACTCAAATGACAGAACCATTGAGCCAGTAGAGTCACCCTGGAGGAAAAAGCATGTTAGAGACAATTATAGTGTTTGTCTTGGGTTTGACCCCCCCAGTGCTTTCCATCTGGGTGATGCATCGAGCTAAGGAACAGGCGCAAATTAGGTTAAGAAATTCTATTCAAGCATCAACGGCTAGGGTACTGCCAAGAAATCCATTACCGCCTGATCAGTATTATCTCGAAGGCGTTGGTTATTTAATCGGTGATATTACCTGTCGATTTAATGCTCGTTCGGCTTATATCCGCTGCGCGGTTAATCCCTCAGGTCCTTGTGATAACTGTTGCGACTACGAACCCAGGGAATTTTAATTCAATTTAATCTTCGATTTGATGTAGGGAGTTCACTGTTTCTTTTGAAAGTAAGCGGTAGCCAATTGAGTGAGGTATTGAATTTCGCTTAAATCAGGACTCTGACTTGGACTATCCATTCTGAGCCAGAGTAGATATTCAATATTACCTGCAGGACCTGTTATGGGAGACCAAGTTAAGCCTTGATAGACCCAGCCTAAACCATAAGCGGTTGGTAAAACTTGTGCGATCGCGCCAGCCTGATCCTTAGGATCGCGCACAACGCCCTTTTTGCCAACCCGTTCTCGTCCCACTTCAAACTGTGGCTTCACTAGCAACACCACCTCACGCGGCGCTTGCAGCAGATTCCATAAGGCTTTGAGGATTTTCGTCAGGGAAATGAACGACACATCTACAACCCCTAAATCTGGATAAATCCCCTCCTTGTCTTCTTTGTCTACTTCAAGAGATTCTCCATATAAATCAGCAGGTTCTAGATAGCGTAAATTCGTGCGTTCTTTCAAAATCACCCGGTGATCATTTCGCAATCTCCAAGCCACTTGCCCATACCCCACATCAACACCATAAACCCGTTTTGCCCCCCTTTGCAGTAAGCAGTCGGTAAAGCCGCCGGTGGAAATACCCCCATCTAAGCAAATACGTCCTTCTACCGCAATTCCAAACTCGTCTAAGGCTTTGGCTAACTTTTCCCCACCTCTAGAAACATAAGGGGATTTCTGAGCAATTTTAATCTCGGCGGTTGTCTCTATTTCAGTTCCCGGTTTATCGACAAGCTGCTGATTTACCCGCACTTCTCCCGCCCGAATCAACCGCTGTGCCTGTTGCCGGGATTCGCATAAGTTAAGGTCTACTAATAAGGTATCCAGTCGTTGCTTCAAGCGTCTAATCGATTAACCAATAAATCTCCCCTATTATCATACTCATACCAAGGAACCCCCTTTTGCCATGGCGATTGAAATCGCACCTACACAAACAAAGTCCGCCTGCTTCGGAAAGAGGGCATGGCGCGTCTGTAGGGGCGGGTTTCACTACTATCTTTTCGGTTGCACAAGGGATGTGACTAAACCCGCCCCGATGCAGATGTCTAACTTTCCATGAAAATCAGTAGCATTTCCACCCTAAAGGGGTTTGGGAACCAAACCCCTACTGTTGAAACACCCTTCTCCCTCATCTTCCAGACGTGCCATGGCACGTCTCTACAAACCCAGCTCCCCCAGCTAAGAGACGTAGCATGCTACGTCTCTACATTGCTCCCCCAGCTCCCCCTCACCCTCATCCCTCCACTCCCACAATCTCCGCCAACGCCTCAGCATATGCGGGTGACGAGTTCAACGTAGAGCGACCAAGCGGCTTTTCGTTCGGTTTCATCGGCTACCCATTCCGCGCCGCCGATGCCGAAGGGAAGGTTTACCGATACTTTTTTTAATTTAGCTGGGTCTTGGTTTAGCATTCGTTGATTCCTTTTTTATAGTCATATCATGTCCGGTTGAATACCCATAATTACGGTGAGGGTGAGTAGGGGCTTGGTTACCAAGCCCGTACATTTTTATTAGGGGTAATGGGTCTGGATATCATATCATTAGTTTTTAGGGTGAACTTAAGGTAAAGTTATTGATAACCTTGGCGATATCTGTTACTTGAGTGGGATAGAGTTTGGCGAGATGTCCGCACATTTTATAGGCAGCATCTAGGTAGTAGGCACAGGGAATTAACAGATGTTTGAAGTTTTCCTTATCGCCTGTCTCGACAAAGGCAGCCGCGATAGCGGGAAGGTGTTGATTGTGGTAGATGAGAATTTTCTCGGCTGTTAAGAATGCCTGTTCAATGCATTGAGCTTTTACCTGTGCTTTGGCAATCTCAACCAGCGCCCATGCCCGTTTGGATGAATCCTCAATATCTTGAGCGGTGGCGATGGCGGCGGTGAAGTTTTCTGCGGTTGGCTGGGCTTTAGCAATCTCCATGAACGCCCTTGCCTTGTAGTATGAATCCTCAATATCTTGAGCGGTGGCGATGGCGGCGGTGACGTTTTCTGCGGTTGGCTGGGCTTTAGCAATCTCCATGAACGCCTCTGCCTTGTTGTATGAAGAGTAAATATCTTGAGCGGTGGCGATGGCGGCGGTGAAGTTTTCTGCGGTTGGCTGGGCTTTAGCAATCTCGATGAACGCCAATGCCTTTTTGTATGAATCCCGAATTTGCTTAACTATGTTCAGGGCAGTTGTGAAGTCACTCACTTCGACAAGGTTCTGGCACAGTTTTGCGAGACTCTCATCATCTAAAATTCGCCTTGACAGCTCCGTAAATGTCCCTTTTGTCGCTGTCAATAGGGGCGTCAACAAGTAAACAGCACAATCCTCTATCCAAGATGTTGATAAACGGGGCAAATTTTTCTGCTGCAATCGCTCCAATGTTTGGCGTGCTTGCTCCATTTTCTCTGTATCCTGAGTAGCATCTTTGGCTAACACCCATGCCAGCAGCAGATACCAGAGGATACAGCGTTCAATTTCAAACTGCTCCGCCAGCGCCCAGGCTTTGGTGATATTGCCTGCTCGCAACGCCTCCAAGGGTGACTCTTGAGTAGTTATCTGTATCAGTCGCCCTGCGTGGAGCAGCAGAAACTCTGCCATTCCAGCCGCATCATCGGTTTCGGCTTTACCCTGCAACGCTCTCTGCACCGTCTTTAGGGGCAAATCCGGCTGCTCTGGTAACTGTTGCCGTTGAGCCGTAACATAGTCTTGATTATGGGCAAGTTCGTACAACTCCTCCCGCCGCTTCGCTTCCTGCAAGTGTTCGGCATAATACTGCAGAGCATAAGCACTCTGGTGTTCCTGCCATTTGCCACAGTAGTCGATTAACTCCTGCAAGGCATCTTCGGCTTCGTCTCCTAGCTGGTTGCCAAACGTCTTAGCCAGCAACGGGTGGGCAAAAACGTAGAACTTGCCCTCAGTAATCTGCATCCAGCGCGTCACCTGCCAAAACTCGCTTAGCTGTCGCAAGTCGCGATCGCGCATTTGGGTTAATGTTTTGATATCCTCTTTCTCTAGTACCCCTTTCGCTACCGCTAGTAGGGCAAACAACTGCCTGCGTTGCTCAGGTAAATCCAGTTCATCTAAATCCTTTAGCTGTTGCTCGACATATTCCTCAAATCCCGTGGGTGTTTGTGCCAACACTTCCCGTACATCCTGATTTTGAGTTGCCGCCTGTCTCAACTCCTCAATCAGATGATGCAGGTATAGGGGGAACCCATCGGTTATCTCATCCAGCCTGTTGACAAAATCATCATCCTGTGAGTAAGTCGCTAACTCGCTGATTTCCCCTAGCCACTTGGGAATTGCCTGACGGGGTAGCCGCTTCAGGCACAATCTCTTATCAGCATCGTCTATCCAATTACGCAGGTAGCTTGGCTCCTCTTCTTCCTCAGCGCGTGCTGAAGCAATCACAAACACACCATCCGGGAGCCTGGTAAAAAACGGCTCAAAGGTTTCTGAAGCCTCATCCAACCCATCTAACACAATCACCAGACGCTTACCCTCTGGCGAGACAGGTTTCTCCAGCATCCCCACCAGGATATCCCGCATCCGATTTGGATCATTAGGAAACTGCCCATTGGGGATGTTGTGATAGAGATAGAGTTGCTTGAGCAGATGACGATAGGCTTCCGAGACTGAGCGCGTCTTCGGGTAACGGTAGCTAAAGTAGTGCACTGCGATGAAATAATCGTCCTGCTTTTTCTGTTGCCAATGAGACAACAGAGCCGATTTGCCAAAACCCGCCGCCGCCTTTACCAACAGCACACCCCTGGAATTATTCAGTACAAAGTCATCAAGCTGACGCTGCTCCTCATCCCGCCCTTCCAAGGGTTGCTTGATATAATCATCAATGATTTTCTTGACTTGAGCTTCTGTCTCGTAGCCACTATATTGCTCACCAACGATGGAAATCGCGGGTTCATCTAAGATTTGATTGAGGTGTTGAAGTTTATCCTGTTGCTCAAGAAGCTTGATGAGTTCAATCGCCCTGTCAGATTGACAAGCCGTAGAGCCAGGAAGCTCCGCCTCCTCAATATCATCTTTAAGACGAAAAATCACTGCCTGAAATTGCTCACTACTGAGTCTTTCGAGTTTTTCTAATAGTTCTTCGTCTAAATTAGTCATTCACGCTACTTTTTTAGATAGGGAGCAACTTTATAAATAGTATTGAGCAGTTTTGAAAGGGATTCTCCTTCTTGTGCAACGGCTAGTCTAACAAATTCCTGGGCTTTTTCCGATTGTGACGCATTATCTGGAAAGTCGTATTCGTCAACTGATTCGTAATAAAACAAAACTTTCTTAAACTGAGGGGGGCGGAGGCGCTCAAGTAGCTCTAACGCCACGAATCGTGGTTTTTTTTGCAACTCATTTTCTGCAGATTGCCCCGTCGATGATGAGGATGGGGATGTCGTTTGATTCTCACCTGCCGCTCCTGGCTTCTTTCTCGTAATCCCCCATTCCAGTAAATCTAGAGCTTTGATGTCATCAAGACTGCTAACAAAATCTACCCAGTTTCGTTGACTGAGAAACAGCAAATCATCGGGAACTTTGTTAACTCCTGGTAGCAAAACGGGAATGACAGGAATATTAGCGTTTCGAGATTGACTAATAATTACGGATATTTCCTCTTCTTGCCAATTTCCTGTTCCCACAAGCCCAAAGAAAATGGCAGCGGATTTAACATTAGGAATCGCTTGTTGAATTACCTTTTGAAAGGATTCTCCTGGAGGGATTTGCTCGATGTCTACCCAGGGCTTTAATCCACGCTGCTTAAGCTGCTCAGCAATCTCCAGCACTTGCGGTTTGTCCTTGCTGTTGTGAGCCATGAAGACATCAAACTGAGGTTGTTTATTTAGTTCATTCATCTAAACCGCTCCATTTATGGTGACGACAACTAAATCCCTTCGCGGCTGCGGAAATCCGTTATCAGAGGCTCGACAAAGGGTTTATCGATACGGCTATGACTAATAAAGGCTTTCTTGCATTATTCCATATTATAAATAATGGCACTATTATAAACGCCTCTTGGTGTTTGATGTATTATCGGGAACCCCCCACCTGGTAAGGGCACGGCAATGCCGTGCCCCTACGGGGATACATTTCTTACAGAGTTGAGCCAGTTTGAGGGTAGGATTTGTATCATCACAGACAAATGCCTTAACCCCATTTCTCTACACTATTTTGTATCGAGTCAGCTAAGTGCCAATGTAGAAGATTGGATACGTGCGATCGCGGCAATCAATTATATAAATCTTGAGGTTTACCGTTCAAGCGATGGGTGAAGGCTCCCACGCTCTTTAGCTGGGAGATGAAACCGAGCGAACCGTCTAGGTAGCGAATAAATTCGCCAGTCAAATAATTCGGATAACGTTCTACTATTGTGGTAATGTAAATACAAGTC
>NZ_JAVKEW010000162.1:0-24150 GCF_040226375.1 Coleofasciculus sp. G2-EDA-02
TGCCTTTTTGCTTAGCTGTTTTCCGGTTAGCTGCTACCCTGGCACAAACCCTGATCGCCATATTTGCTACCAGGTTAAACTGACTTTTAATGGTTTGATAAGTCAGCGATTGGATAGCAATCTTGTTGGTCAGCTTTGGATCGGTATGTTCGTTCACGTAGTTACAAGCATCCGCAAACGCCTGAAGGGTTGCCTCTAATTTGGCAACCTGTTTAGGAGAGGGTTGAAGCTTTACGACTATCGTGAGAACTTGTTTCATGACTACCATTGTACCACCCAGCGGGAATATGGGAAATACGTCGGGCATTTAGCGTTGGCATTTCCCGCTCTCCCCCTACGGCTTACCTCCACTTCGTTCCGGTTGAAGCCGTAGCCCCTCGCGATTCGGGTGGTTTCTTGATTTGTCATTAGTCATTTGAGTTAAATTAGACTGTTAAGGCATAAAATCACGGTATAACTCGATCTGGAGCCATTTTAACTAACAGTTTGGCATAGTAGCTTGAGTGGCGATCGCGCCAGGGTTGTGGTCCCTAATGATTATTTTGGGCATCTGAACGCGAGAAACAAGCCATTGTCTGTACCAAAAACTTGTTAGGATTTTTAACATGGCTAATTCTCGTATCCAAAAATTACTCGCCTATCTGCGCCCTCATACCACTCAGGTATCATTAGGCATCCTGGCTCTGCTGATTGTCAACGCCGTCGGGGTCTACATTCCCCTGCTGATTCGGGATAGTATTGAGGAACTCCGCATCGCCTTCGCCTTTGATCAGGTGTTGCAGTTAGTCGGATTCATCTTTATCCTGGCATCCTTGATGTGGGCGATTCGCATGGCATCGCGTATCCTCATCTTTGGGGTGGGGCGTAAGGTAGAATTTGACCTCAAGCAAAAGATTTTTCAACATCTGCTTACCCTAGAACCGTCTTATTTCTCTACGAATACAGCGGGTGATTTGATTAACCGCGCCACGAGTGATGTGGACAATATCCGCCGTCTTGTCGGGTTTGCGGTGTTGAGTTTAGCCAATATTGTCTTTGCCTACGGTTTAACGCTACCTGTGATGATGTCGATTGAGTGGCGGCTGACATTCTTGGCGCTGGCGGTTTATCCCGTCATGTTGATCACAGTTCGCCTGTTTAGTGATAAGCTGCGTACTCAACAACAGGCGGTTCAGGAAGAACTCTCAAACCTCAGCGAATTGGTTCAGGAAGATATGAGTGGTATCTCCCTGATTAAAATTTACGCCCAAGAAGAAAATGAACGGCGTGCCTTCCGAGGTTTGAATCAACGACTGTTATCGGCAAATCTGGGATTAGCCAGCACTCGCAATGTCCTGTTTCCAGTGATTGAAGCCCTATCCTATATCAGCTTACTCCTGTTGATGTGGTTTGGAGCGGGTGCGATCGCGAGGGGGGCGATTACTGTGGGGGATTTTGTCGCCCTGGTTATTTATGCGGAACGGTTAGTCTTCCCCACCGCATTACTGGGATTCACTATTACTACCTATCAACGGGGTGAGGTGAGTATTGACCGAGTGGAGTCAATTTTGACCATTGAACCTAAAATTAAAAATGCCCCAGATGCCATGGCACTTGTGCAACCGATTCAGGGAGAGTTAAGAGCCAAACATCTCAGCTATACGTTCCCCGATGCCAAAACCCCAGCCATCCAAGCCGTTGACTTTCATATTCATCCCGGTGAAACGGTGGCAATAGTCGGTGCGATTGGTTCAGGAAAATCAACTTTGGCGAATGTTTTGCCTCGCCTGTTGAATATTGCACCGAATCAGTTATTTCTGGATAGCTACGATGTCACTCAGATACGCTTAGCTGATTTAAGAGCCGCGATCGCATACGTTCCCCAAGATAGCTTTTTATTTAGTACCAGTCTTAAAAATAACATTGGTTACGGCGCTCCGGGAAGTGAACAGCCGGAGATACAACAGGCGGCAAAACAAGCTCAAATTCACTCAGAAGTTCTCAATTTTCCCCAACAATATGAAACAATGGTGGGAGAACGGGGAATTACTTTGTCTGGGGGTCAACGTCAGCGAATTGCCCTGGCTAGGGCTTTAGTCATGGATGCGCCAATTCTGATTTTAGATGACGCCCTCTCTAGTGTGGATAATCAAACCGCGACCAAAATTTTGGCGAATCTTTCCACAGGGGTTGACCGCAAAACGGTGATTTTTATCTCTCACCAGCTTTCAGCCGCAGCTACGGCTGATCGGATTTTTGTCATGGAGGCTGGGAAGATTGTGCAAATTGGGACTCACCCTGAATTGATCCAACGTCCGGGGCTTTATCAATCCCTGTGGAGTCAGCACCAGATTGAGGAAGTTTTGCATTAATTTTGTCCTTCGTCATTACTCGCTTCCCCAGGGAAGCAAGCTACGTCATTTGTCAGAGCATAGGGAACAGGGAGTGATATCATGTCCGGTTGAATACCCATAATTACGGTGAGGGTGAGTAGGGGCTTGGTTACCAAGCCCGTACATTTTTATTAGGGGTGATTTGCCGGACATCATATGAGAGATTGTAAAGTTTTGGTAACTCATTATTAGAATTGTCACCGATTTGATTAAAGGTAAAAATTGATACAATTACCCATCGGTCAACTCGGTTAGTATTCAAGGGGACATTGTGAAAAGCAATGGGCAGATGTTTAACGTTTGTCTAAATAGGGCATTTTACCTATCGTTGCGCTATACAGCTTCATTTAGTACCAGGGATTCGTGTTCAGGGTGTTTCGCTTTTGTCACTTTCCAACGTTGAAATTAAACGGCGGAGAATTGATTCAAAAACCATACCCTTCTACCCTTTTAACCTTTTACCCTTACCCTTCTACCCTTTTTAGGAACTTAACGGGAGAATATTTCGGGAACATCAGTAATGAGCGAATTCAACCAGTCAGTGATCAGATCTGGTGCGGCGATCCGTGTTGGTATTTTACATTCTTTAAGTGGCACGATGGCGATTAGCGAAGCCTCGTTAAAGGATGCGGAACTTATGGCGATCGCAGAAATTAATCAAGCGGGTGGTGTCTTAGGACATCAGATTGAACCCGTGATCGAAGATGGCGCGTCCAAATCAGCCACATTTGCCCTTAAAGCTAGAAAGCTAATCGAACAGGAGCAAGTGGCTACAATCTTTGGCGGGTGGACTTCTGCAAGTCGCAAAGCGGTTTTACCGATCTTAGAAGAACTTAACGCCCTGATGTGGTATCCGGTTGAATATGAAGGACTCGAATGTTCTCGCCACATTTTTTATACCGGTATTTGCCCGAATCAACAAGTCGGTCCGGCGGTGGATTGGTTACTAGCACATAAGGGGAAACGCTTTTATCTAATTGGTTCAGATTATGTTTTTCCCCGAACGGCGAATAAGTTAATTAAGGCGCAGCTTAAACAACAAGGGGGAAGTTTAGCTGGGGAAGATTATGTTCCTTTAGGGATGACAGACTTTGGTGATTTGATTGCCCGGATCAAGCAAGCTAAGCCGGATGTAGTCTTCAATACCTTGAATGGGGATAGCAATTTAGCCTTTTATCAACAGTACAAAGAAGCAGGAATCACGGCGGCGGAGATTCCCATTTTAGCCGTGAGTGTCGCTGAAGAGGAATTGCGCCGAATTGGGGGAAGTATCGCGGTGGGTCATTATGCCAGTTGGAGTTATTTTCAAAGTATTAATACTCAGAAAAACCGCGAATTTGTTCAGAATTTTCAGGCACGTTATGGTCAAGATCGTGTGACCAGTGATCCGATTGAGTCGGCGTATGTCCAGGTTTATCTATGGAAACAAGCGGTAGAAAAAGCGGGTTCTTTTGATGTGAAATTGGTGCGGGAAGCGGCTTATGGGCAACAGTTTGAAACGCCGGGAGGGAAGATTAGTATTGAGACGAATAACCATGTGAGCAAATATTGCCGGATTGGTAAGATTTTGGATGGTGGTCAATTTGAAATTGTCTTTACCAGTGTCGGGCGACTTAAACCTCAGCCTTGGTTGGGAATTGAAAAGTTAAGTGATCAGATCTCGCCCGTCGTGATTGATATGTTGGCAGAGGTTTCCCAATCGATTCAATATAGCTGTCAACTGGAACAAAAGTCACGTGAATTGGAAGCAGCGATGGCGCAATTGATGGCGACGAATGAAAAGTTGCAACGCACTCAAGACCAATTATTGCAAGCCGAAGCCCAATTTCGTGAGTTACAAGATCAAGAAAAACTGCTGAAGCGTCGCTTGTCTAGTCAAATTCGCAGTTCTTTGGAATTAGAACAGATTTTGAAGACGGCGGTGAAGGAAATCTGTTGTTTATTACATATTGATCGCTGCCAGTTTTTGTGGTATCATCCCCAGAGTAGCCCGCCTCGTTTTGAACCCATGGAAGTGGCGGGAGAGTTGAGTGAGAATGGGGGAGTGCAATGGAACACGGCGGATGAACTTTTGCCGGATTTCCCGTTAATGATTCAGCAGCAATCGTTGCTACGGGTTGACGATATTGCTAGTGATAGCCAGCTTAATGGTAAGAGTCGCGATCGCTTCCTCGATGACGGATTACAAGCCCTGCTAATTGTACCCCTACAAACTCGCAGTAATAAAATTGGTGTAGTGGTTTGTGAACACTATCAGGAAAGTCGTTATTGGAGTGAACAGGAGGTTGAATTAATTGTTTCGGTAGTTGATCAACTATCGAGTGCGATCGATCAAGCTGAATTATATGCTCATAGTCGCACAACCGCCGCATTAGCCACAGCGCAAGCAGAACAACTTAAGCAAGCCTTGCATGATCTGAAAACCTATCAAACACAGTTAGTGCAGACGGAAAAAATGTCCACCTTAGGGACATTAGTCGCGGGTGTAGCTCACGAAATTAATAACCCCACCAGTTTTATTTACGGTAATCTTCACTATGCCAAAGAATACACCGAGGATTTATTAGAAATGCTGCGGTTGTATCAAAAATATTATCCTGAACCCGCACCCGAAATTCAAGATCACGCCCAAGCGATTGAGCTAGACTTTTTGATCAAAGACTTGCCCAAAACTCTGGGTTCAATGGAGATTGGCGCAGAACGGATTCGTCATTTGGTGTTGAGTTTGCGGAATTTCTCGCGTCTGGATCAAGCCCAAATGCAACCCATGAATATTCATGAGGGGATAGAGAGTACTTTACTGTTATTGCGAAATCGACTGAAAGGGAATGGTCACAATCCAGAGATTGAATTGGTGAAAGAGTATGGGGAGTTACCGTCGGTTGAGTGCCATCCTTCGCAGCTTAATCAAGTCTTTATGAATCTCCTGAGTAATGCGATTGATGCGTTAGAGGAAGTTGTCGCCCGGAATGGGACAAATTTTTTGCCGCTAATTCGGATTTGTACAGAAGCGCCCTCGGTTGATTATGTGCGGGTGAGAATTCGTGATAATGGAGCAGGGATGACGGATGAGGTGAAGTTAAAGTTATTTGATCCGTTTTTTACGACTAAGCCGATTGGTAAGGGGACGGGTTTGGGGCTTTCGATTAGTTATCAGATTGTTGTAGACAAACATAAGGGAATTTTACAATGTCACTCTACTCCTGGACAAGGAACGGAGTTTATTATTGAGATTCCGGTGCGACAAAATCGTGAAGTTGCTGTTAGTCATGAAATGAGTATCCGACTCAAAGCTCAAGCCCATTAAGAAGGCTTTCCGGCTTTCCCTGCTCCCCCTGCTTCCCCGGCTTTCCCTGCTCCCCCTGCTTCCCCTGCTTCCCCGGCTTTCCCTGCTTCCCCGGCTTCCCCTGCTTCCCCTGCTTCCCCTGCTTCCCCGGCTTCCCCGGCTTCCTACCCCCACCACAATACTTATTCAGCAGACCCTAAGTCCGACTGCTGACCTGCTGAACTCGCCCTTTTAGCACCTCTTTATACAAGCTTTCTAATTGACTAATGTTCCCACCTAGGGTGTACTTTTCCATAACCCTAGCTCTCGCTTTTTGTCCTAGAAGGGTTGTCCATTCGGTATGATCCCGTAACAGGGGCAAAAGTGTATTCAATTGAGACGTGACCCGATGGGTATTAAGAATAATACCCGCGCCACCTTCTAAAACCTCACCATCCGCCCCCGCATCAGTGGCGACACAAGCCAGACCACAAGCCATGGCTTCGAGCAATGATAAGGAGAGTCCTTCTAATAACGACGGTAAAATGAACACATCTGCGGCTCGCAGAATGTCAATCCGCTGCTGTTCATCTGCCACAAATCCTAACCAGAGAATCCCATCGTATTTGTCATAAAAGGGTTTCAACGTGGACACCAAAGGTCCACTTCCGACAATCAAAAGCTTACAGCGAGCGCCCATTTCTGACTGTTTCCACGCCTTGAGTAAAGCCTCTACATTTTTCTCTGTAGCAATGCGACCTTGGTAAACAAATAAGCGTTGAGCATCAAATCGAACTTTCAAATTAGATGTGCCAGGAGCATATTTGTGCACATCAACCCCATTGGGAATGACGGCAAGTTTGTGGCGAGGAACTCCTAAACGCATCAGAAAATCCCGTTGCAGTTGAGAAAAGATAATTACCCGATCATAATGTGCCAAAAACGGAGCGTAGAGTTGATAGGCAAACAGTTGGGTACCTGATTTTAAATTGCGGCGTTTGCCATCAAAGGGGGGATGAAATGTGGCTACTAGGGGTAAATTCAAGTCTTCACAGATTTCTGGAAGCAGAAAATCTAGGGGAGACAAGGTAAGAGACGCATGGACTAAATCCGGGCGGAGTTGCTGTAAGGCTTGTTTTAGCACCTTACTGGCTTTGGGTGAGGGAATTGTATAAACCTGGGATTTGTACAAGCAAGGGAGGGACACCTCTTGACAGCCCGACCACAGGGAATCTGCGGCGACTTCGTCTTGGGTAAAATGGAGGAAACTAACTTGGTATCCCCGGTCAAGTAAAGCGTTGGTAACTTCTCGACCGTAAGTGACATTTCCACAAAAGGGTGATTTTTTTCCGATCCAGGCGATATGCATTCAGGTTGAATCGTGAGTCTCTATTTGTCAGCGTTGGTTAACATCGCTGATCCTGTAACGGAAATATACCAGTTTAGGCACCCTCCCGCGATCGCAATTATGGCTAAACTGAATAAGACAGGGGCTAACCCGATCCAAGTTTCGGCTAAACCCGCTAAGGCTAAAGGCAGACTCAGGGCTATATTCACCCCATTATTTTGCAGTCCAAAGACCTTACCTCGCATCTCTTCAGGGGTTTCTGCTTGAATCGTGGTTTGCATGGGAATCCCCACCATCGCCCCACACATTCCCAACAAGGCGGTCATTCCTAACGCCATCCAGAGATTATGGGTAAATAGGGATAAACCCGCTAGCGCCACCGACATACCGATCGATCCATAGAGACTCAAGCGATTGTGGGTAAAATGCTGACCCCAATGTCCCAGAATCGCCGCACCACCAGCCATTCCCAGACCTCCCATTGCCAGCAAGAAGCCAAATTGTGAGGCTTTCATCCCCGGAAGGGTTTCTGCGAGTCGTACAGCTAATACGGCTAAGGCAGCGAAAATGGAGAATAAAATTACTAATTGAATCATGGCATTGCGGACGCGCCGTTGGCGTTTGAGGTAAAGCAATCCCTCCCAGATATCGGCAAAAACGTGAGGGGTTTCACCTTCAGTGGGTTCAGTATTTTCACCCGTTTTCAGCAGTAGCAGCAACAATCCCGCGATCGCATAAGCCCCACCGACGACGAATTCCTTGCCAAATTGCCAGTCAAGTCCCAGTTGCGCCACAAATTTATCGGTCAGGGCTAACAGGGGATCACCCACGGCAAATCCAATAATCAACGATGCCATCATTGTCGTGGTATAAAGGGAATTCGCCGAGAGCAAATTACGACGCTTGACAATCAACGGAATCACAGCTTGTTCGGCTGGGGCAAAAAACTGAGTTAAGGTGGAAACCAAAAATGTGATAATCAACAATCCGTAGAAGCCAACGGGCAAATTGTAGATGGGACTCCAATCGGTCGTCAGCCATAACACCGCCGGGACTGACCAAACCAAGACACCTCGCAGCAGATTCGTCGATACGAGTACTGCCTTTTTCGACCAACGATCCACGAACACCCCCGCCAAGGAACCAAACAGGATAGCCGGAATCGTAAAGGCAATCATTAACGCTGAAACCCAACCACTGATGCTGGTTCCCGCCGCCTGGAAGTGGCTAGCAATCAAGGCAATCATCAACACCAGATATATTTTATCGGCAAGCTGAGAAAAAACCTGACCACTCCACAAGGTTAAAAAATTACCATTTTTCAGAACAGGTACAAACCCTCGTTTTGCTAGTTCAGCAGGAGGTTCAGCCATTTTCGCCGGGACTTTCTCTGCTTGAGATGGCGGCTTGTGAGGTTCTCGATAATTGCGCTTAGTCACAGAAGATGACTTTTTTTGAGCAGGATGTTGGTTAACTCGTTTGGATTCAGATTCAGATAATCGCATTCTTTCTCATCAGTTGGCTGCTGTGGCTGATCAACCTCGATGGGTGAATCGTCCACTTAAAATAGTTTGATAAGTTTTGTAAGACACTACACTTTCTCTATCATCTCATGTGAACCACCCAGCGCTCACCTCTATTCAGGTATAGTTGGCGAGGTTGTAGGGGCGAGTCGCTGCTCATAGTAGGCTGTGTGAGAATTAACCTGTCTCGACTCGCCCTTGGCTCAAGATGCGCGGATCAGATCATTCCCGATACCCTGTGGAGGGCGGGCGAGCCGAGCAAATTAATGGCTCGGTGGTGTGAATTAGGGCTTGCTGCACAACTCCCAAACCCTTAGCCATCAATACTTTGAGTAGCATTGACATTGGTTCATCTTCCAGGAAAGAGAATCAAACTCATCAAAACCCTTGCACCGCTATCAGGAAAAATGTACCCTTGCTCCCCCAGCTCCCCCAGCTTCCCCGGCTTCCCCCGCTCCCCCTCACCACAGCAATTATTCAGCAGCCCCGAATTATATGCGGTGGGTCGCCCCTACGGGGTTAATCAGCTAGGCTTTAAATAATAACCTATGATTCGGCAGGCATCGTCAAAGCGTTTAATAACTCGGCTGAGCGAATAGAACGACCAAAGTGATACTGAGCATAATCCCGTAACATACGCTCAACTTTTACCCAAAGGGGAGCGATCGCGTCTCGTGACATCTGAGATAACTCAGCCGCCGCTAGCTGTTGTACAATCGTTAATTCAACGGCACTCAGCTTACAAGTCAACCGTGGCAGAGGGGATTGAGAAATACCATGGTTACGGCTAACTAGGGGATGGAACAGGTTCTCAGGTTGAGACACCTCTACCGCTAAACGATATGTTCCACCTGCCTCCACACTAAACCCTACTTGCCAATTCGGATCAGTAACATCCGGCTGAATCGGGTGCTGAGTGATACAACACTGTTGCACTTGCGGCGCAATCCCCGCCAAAGCTAATAGGTGAAAAATACCATGGCAAAGGTGTGCCAAAATTAGGGACGATCCAGTGGGGCTACTGCTTAAGGGGGGTAACTGTTCCAACCGCCGCAGATGCTCATTGAACAAGGCGTACAGTTCGCCTTGGGGTTGCTCACTTAGAGCATGACACAATACTAATTCTGCCAGGTACTGACTTGCCGCCAGTTTCCCCAAATCCTTCGCCAATCCTGGATAGGATTCCAAGGTTTCAGCCTGAGTAATTTTATCCAGCGATCGCCCTTTGTAAATCAGTAACTGATTCACCACAAACAAACCCATTCTACCCGCCAATTTCGAGTTCTGCTTGCGGGAACCCGGCGCCACCACCCGAATTAATCCCCACTCTGGCGTCAAAATTGTGACTAACCGATCAGCTTCCCCGAGGGGCATACTTTTTAGGTTAATTCCAGTGGCATTATAGGTTTTAGTCATTAGTCATTTGTCATTTCAAAACTCTCGGACTTAGTGGGGGCGGGTTTAGTTTTGTTAGTGGTTTGAGCCACCGCGTTATCGGTCAAACCCGCCCCTACATACTTAAAACTCATTCCTCGTCTTTTGCCTCAAGCTGTTGCAACAATTCTGGCCCGCGAGAGGTTCCTAATCGGGTTGCTCCGGCTATGACTAAATCTAACGCTTGTTCAATTGTGCGAATACCCCCCGACGCCTTAATTCCAATCTGTCCCTTTGTCAAGTCTTTCAAGAATTTTACATCCGATACCGTTGCGCCTCCATGCCAACCTGTACTGGTTTTGAGATATTGCGCCCCAGCATCAATGCAGATTTCGGCGGCGAGTTGTTTTTCATTATCGGTTAAAAGCGTTGTTTCCAAGATAGCTTTGACTGTTTTCCCTGTTTCCTCGCATATTTGGGCAATTTCTCGGTAGATTGCATCGGTGTTCCCAGTTTTTAATGCCCCTAAATGAAGCACTACATCTAGTTCCGTTGCCCCATTTTCTACCGCTTCTTGGGCTTCGTAGAGTTTGGCGGCGGCTGTGGTAGCGCCACTAGGAAAGCCAATCACAGCACAGACTTTGGGGGATTTGTTGTGCAATAGTTCAGCCGCGAGTTTGACGTATACGGGATAGACACAGACTGTAGCAAAGGAAAATCGATCTGCCTCACGACAATATTTCTCCACTTGTTCGGGTGTTGCCGTGGGGGAGAGGAGGGCATGATCAATGAGGGGGGCAATATCGATATCGGGATAATCCATGGCGATCGCGTTTCTACTCTATAAAAATTAACACTTAAGACGAATGTCACGCTCTTTAAGGTTGGTGGGCAATGCCCACCCTAGGGCATATCCAGGGTGTTGGCGCTCCCCAAATGCACGCTTTATCAATGCCATTCCCCTTAAGACGTGACACCTAACACCTACTTCCGTGATGCCAACTCTTGAACAAAATCTTGATGATCCTGACTGGCTAATCCCTGCTGCAATACGTCTAAAACTTTGGCTAAATTTCCGGCTAATAACGCGGCTCTATCTAGCCACAATCCAGGAAAAACGACTGAACAAATTATCCCCTCGCTATTGGGTTCAATTTTAACGTAGTCTCCTGAGAGTAACCTAAACCAATCCAATTCACCGTTTTCAACTCGCCATACCAAATACTCTTGTACTCCATTGCGGCGATATACGTTGAGTTTTTGGTGCAAATCAATGGAAACACTACTAGCCGCAATTTCTACGATTAACTCAGGCGCACCTTCGATATAATCATCGTCGCTTATCGTTGATTGTCCACCTTGTTCTAGTCTTAATACTGCATCGGGTTGGGGTTCGTTATCAGCATCTAGACGCACCGTTGTGTTATCCAGCGTTTCTACTCCTGGTGTAGCGGCTTCGTAAGCGATTAACCAACCCATAATCCGAGAATGGGGTTTGCCATGTTTTTTGGCTCGTACTGGAGATGCCATATAAACGATTCCTTCAATTAATTCCGCTTTTTTTAAGTTAGGCATGGCTGAATAGCGATGCTCAAATTCAAAACGGTTGAGTTTGTCGCCGTTTTCTAAGCGGGCAATTGTTACTTGAGGAGAGAGTTTTGTCGATGTCATGGTCACCACTCGCGATCGCTGCCTTTATAGTACTTTATTATAAATGCTAGCCTGCTTGACCTCTCCTTGGCATCAATGACCCTGTTAAAGTAGGAGAAAATAAAACGATGGCAAAGTCGAATAAAAGCAGTAAAAGCCAAGAAATTCACAAATTGACAATGGATAATGAACAATGGATAATGACCTCTCCTTAAAAGAAGAGGATTGAATTTAAGGAAAATATTTTTTAATCTCCTCGTAAACGAAGAGGTCTTAGACCCAATTAATCAATTATCAATTATCAATTATTAATTATCCATTGATAAGCCATTCCGCCGGGGACGCTTATAGGCGTAGGGGTAAAGTGATACGCAAAATGTGGGTAACTACTGAGGTGGGAGAGTTTCCATCTCTTGACGTAGTTGGTCAGCTTCTTCTAAAGTGGCTTCTGGATCTTCATCGGTTGAACGCTGCACATAATTGAGCTTAAATTCTTCCAACAAGTCAGAGAGCAACGACTGAAGTTCTAGCTGGGTTGCCTCATCCTGTAGTTCTTTGCGTAGGGCATACTTAAAATTATGACTCAGTTGGTCAAATAGTTCCCGCCCTTTGAGATCAGAGTAAGAGGTGGCTAAGACTTCATAAGTGGCTTGGGCTAAATAATTAGCAAGGTTTTCCGTAACCTCTTTCGGTAATGCTTTTATTCCCGGTACTTGTTGTAATCCAGTGTAAAAATCCGATTGTTGCAGCGCTCCTTTGAGACTATGATGCAACAATTCCTGTAAATCGGGCTGAACTTGAGGTAAGACTTTATAAATAGAGAGTTCTAAGAGTCGGTCGGTGATGGCATCGACTTTATTAATATCACTAACTTGGACGTAGGCTTCAGGTTGCAATATAGCACGCGCCATATCTCCTTTATCAACGGACTCTTTGGTTTGATTAATCAGTCGCACCATTAAAAACATGGATACCCTATCCGCCAAGTAAGCCGCCGGTTCGTGGGTGACTTGTGCTAAAATACGCTCCATATTCACCAACCCTGATTGATGCGATCGCACGGATACTGGAATAATCCGTAACCAGCGCCAGGTGGGAAATAGCAGCAGCATATCATACCAGCGCCGCCAGAGAGCATCTCCCCATGTCAACTTCTCTTGGCGTCGAGATATGAAGAAGGTACGCCCTAAAAGCTCAATCCCAAAAAAGGCGATAAAATAAAGGTCGATACGCCAGAAGTTATCCACGAATTGACCATTTTCGTCGGTAGGTCGAAAATAATTACTCTCTAGTAGCGGTCGAACTTCGCTGTCAAAGAATGAGAGAGCATTTTCCCAGCCTACTTGCGCCAGATACTCCTGTCTCCAAAATTGTGAAAAGGCTTGCTTCGCTGATTCCGTATTCAGATGATCCCGCATCCGCCGCTTGAGTTTAGCAAATGTACCAAACTTGTTGGCTGCCAGAAATGGGTTCTCTTCAATTAGATCATTACTTTGTTGGCGCAACTCTTGCAATACTGGCTCAATTGGCGGTGCTTGCAATCCTTGCTGGGAGAGTTGCACGGTTAATGCCTCAACGGTATTGAGGTAGCGTTGGGTATCTGGATGAGGCTCAATACTTTTAACCGGATCATAGACTGTAACGATCTTAGGAAATTCTCGCACATAAACATCCCGCAATGGAATATAGCTGAGATTGAATAACGCCAGCAGGATATTTGCCAATGCAATTAAAGCGGTGAGCTTATTCCACCAGTTCCGATCTCGATTTTTGTAGGAATCGGCATAGGTATCCTTCACTAGAGCTTGTTCTGCCATTTCCCCGTTGAATAATCACTGCAAACAAATCGGGGCAAGTAGGTTACCCCTATTTTAACTGAGCGTATCAGACGCTACAAAAAATTAGTTACCTCGCTAGATAGAAGACAGAACTGAATTATATCATTCAAGAGATAGATGCATCAGCCAGACGAATCACTCAATAATGAAAAAGGAATTAAACTTTTATAGTTGTATCCAGCCTTATTTAAGGCAAATCTTTGACGTTAACGAGGAATTCTTATGGCTACTCAACCCGAACAGCAACAGATAGTATACCGAGAAAAAGTGCAAGCTGAGTTAGACAAGCTAAATGCTCAGGTTGACGAAATGAAAGCCAAGGCAGCGCAAGCTCAGGCTGATGCTAAGATTCAGTACAGTAGCCAGATTGAGGAATTGCAAACCAAACAGGTTGCAGTGCAGATGAAACTTGAAGAACTCCAAGCGGCTAGTCAAGATGCTTGGGAAGATATCAAAACTGGTTTAGAATTAGCTTGGCTGGATTTACAGCAGTCGTTCCAGAATGCAGTTGCTAAATTTGATCAAAAATAGTTGCCGGTGTAGAGACGTTCCATGGAACGTCTCTACAAAATTTCCCTGTCTCAAGCTCCCATTCCTGAATACTGCTTCAATCCCTTGCGCCACAACCAGCGATTGACGCCAAAAAATAACAATCCCCAACCCACCATAACCAAAATTCCTTGGACAATATTAACAGGTAGCCCAACTAACAACGCGGCGGGAAAATGAGCCAAGTAAGGGAAAGGAGTCCACTCGGCAACGGCTCGAACTGCGGGTGGAAAGACTTCCAAGGGTGCCATCATGCCTGAAAGAAATAAATAAAATAAATACCAAAATTGTTCTAGTGAAGTGGCTCGCTCTGTCCAAAACGCCAATAACCCGAAAGTATATTGGATCAAAAATCGTAGGGCAAATGCCATTGTAGTGACGACTACAAATAATAGCAGATTCCCTAAACTCGGTAGCCAAAATGCTGGGGGATAGAGGAAAAAGAATAAACCGAGAAGTACAACTGATAAAGGCATGCGGACAAAACGTTCAGATACATGCCCTGCCACATGATGCCATACCGGATCAATGGGTTGCAGGAGTTTAGACGAAAGTCTTCCTTCTACCACTTCCTTTTCAAAATCAAAAATCATCCACACCACAGTAAACTGGCGAACGATAAAAACCGATAGGAAATAACGCATAAATTCTTCCGGTGTTAGCTCAAACTCCCCTCCCTGAGATGCCTTAATCCAAACTCCCATAAGAATCAGTGGTAAGCTATTTGAAAGTATCCAAAAAAAAAGCTCTGCCCGGTATTCCAACATGTGAGCATAGTAAACAGACAGAAATACTTTACTGGTGTTAATGAATCGATTCATTAGGGATAAGGCTCCAGGGCAGATGGCAGAAGGGGAAGAGGAAAGGAGTCAACTGCCCCACCCACTTTTGGGATGGGGCTTGTAACTAGGCGAGATTACTCTCGCCCGAAACATAGGGCGCATTGACTGACGCCTGCTCCTCGGTCCCACGTTGGGTAGAAGAGAGAATGTAATCGTCTCGGACATTAAGAGCAGCATTAAGGTCAGCGTGAGTCTGATAGCCACAGTTTTTACAACAGAAGCGAGACTTGTGACGATTTGTCCGCCTGATGTGTTTGCAGACATTGCACTTTTGAGAGGTATAGCGAGGGTCTTGATGGACTACTCGCTTGCCCAAGGCTTCTGCTTTGTAGGTTAAAAACTGCTCTTGCTGATAGAATGCCCAACTCCCCAGCCACTTATTCATTTTCTTGCCCCGTCGCTGAGTGCGAATACTCGACAAGTCTTCAAGCACAAAGACTGCTATCTCTGGCTTTCTGACAAGCTTCTTACTCACACAATGATTCGTATCCTTCATGAACCGCTTCTCGCGTCCCGACATCGCTTTTAATCGACGTTTGGCGCTACGAGTGCCTTTTTGTTGGAGCTTACGACGATTGTATAAGTAGCGTCTTTGTACGCCTCTGATTTTTGAAGAACTGAAAAATTGACCGTCAGAGGTAACAGCCTGATGATACAAGCCTCGGTCGATTCCTTGTATTTTTCCTGTAGCTTGTGGAGGTTCAGCCGTTTCAAATACTAACCTTACCCAAAACTGTTTGTTGTGTTTTGAATAAGTTAGGGTTCCACTGCGAAACTCCCAAGTCTCAAAGATTTCTTTGAAGTGTTCCGGCACATTCAGGATAAGTTTTTCACGCTTACCAATACACGAAAGGGTTAATTGATGCCCCCTCAGTGTCATGGTGCGCTTGTCATAACGCAACCCCGATGTCGGCTTCTTTCGAGGGAGGTGCTTGAATTTAGTTGCCTTAATTGCTTCCATTGCGTTATCCCGAATTGTTTGTAGGAGTGCCGATGGTACATTGGGATATTGCAATCTCAAATCAGCATACATTGCCTTATGAGCCTTGTTTTTGTTGTACGTTCGTTCTTTCAACGCCCAATCAACGTGCTGATTAAAAATGTCAGCACAAAACCCCATCAGAGGCAGAAACCTTTTATGGGGTAAGTTGACGGGGATGGAGACGGTACGCTTGACGGTTTTACCTCCAAAATCCTTGATCGACTTAGATTAGCACAAAAACTTATATGTTTTAGTGGTATACGCAAAGAAAATACATCGAGACTCACAAACACAGAGGCTAACTGTCACCCCGATAGATTATTGGCAGGCTCAGGGGTATCGAACCCCTGAGCCTGCCTCGCCTCTCATCCCCACCCACTTTTGGGATGGGGTTTTCCCGGCGAATTTTATAAATTATAACTTTAGACGGACATGATATTACATAGACGAATGACAAACTATCAGGAAACGACTCCGGCGCGGAAAACTCGACCGATGACTTCTTCAATGGGGGGGTCACTAACAGTTAAATCTATCACCTCTAACTCCGCCAAAATCCGAGCCACTGTACTTGTCAGCTTTTCACGCTGCACAAAGAAACGTACAGCTAACCCATCCACGGCTTCTATTTCTGCGTAACCCGATAACTCCTCTTTTGACAAAGGTTGAGCCAGTTCCACTTTCACCTCTCGATAGGGAGCAAAGCGATTTAGTAGTCCTTCCAGGCTGCCATCATAAATCATCTGCCCTTCATAAATTAGTAGCACTCGCTGACACAGTGCTGTAATATCTGCCATGTAGTGACTAGTCAATAAAACCGTTGCACCCGTGCGCTGGTTGTACTCGCGTAAGAAATTCCGCACCCCTAATTGTGCATTAACATCCAATCCCAAGGTAGGTTCATCTAAAAATAAGACTTGGGGTTGATGCAAAAGCGCCGCCAGCAATTCGGCTTTCATGCGTTCTCCGAGGGAGAGTTTCCGCACGGGTTGTGTTAGTTTGGCTTCTAAGGATAACATTTCTGCCAGTTCCCCGACGCGACGTTGAAACTGGTTGTGAGAAATTCCATAAACGGCGGCGTTGATTCTCAGGGAATCCCAGGCGGGTAAGTCCCAAATTAGTTGTTGCTTTTGACCCATGACTAGGGTAATCTGCTGCAAGAAGCTGGATTCTCGCTGAAATGGCACATGACCCGCCACTTTAACCTCACCCCCTGAAGGGTGAACGAGTCCGGTGAGCATTTTCAAGGTTGTGGTTTTACCTGCACCATTGGGACCGAGAAATCCCACCACTTCCCCCATGCCAATTTCAAAGGAAACATTTTGTACTGCAACGATTGAGCGGTACTTACGGCGCAAAAAGTGGTTTAGAGTTCCCTTAATACCAGGTTGTTTGACCGCTACGGGATAGACTTTGCTCAGATTTTGAGCCACAACAATAGACATAATGATCTAGTCTACTTGAGTGTTGGTGGAGAGCGATCGCGCCTTTTGTAAATAACCCGCCTTAATGCAGTCTGCCACAATTTGCTCGACCAATGCCCAAAGCTGAGGTGTACCGTCTTGCACTGGCGCCATCCGTTGCATCACTTGATCTTGAGTAATACCATGAAGCTGCCAAGTTCCGCCCTGATTCTGTTGATTTAGCAGCAGAGGCTGCAAACGGTCTAGGGCGACGGCAAATCGGGCTGTCGGCGTGGCGGCGGCTTCAAATTCTGCCCAGATTTCTCGCAATGATTGTCCTTGGTCTTCGGGTAACATGCCAAAAATCCGGGTAGCCGCTTTTTCTTCCCGGATAGCTTTATCCTGATTTCCCTGTACGTCGTAGCAGAAGGTATCTCCCGCGTCAATTTCAACTAAATCATGCAGGAGTACCATGATTATCGCTCGTCCCAGGTCAACCTGGGAGGGTGCATACTCGGCAAGAATAATCGCCATCAACGCCAAATGCCAAGAATGTTCGGCGCTGTTTTCCGGGCGAGAATCATCAATTAATCGGGTTTGGCGCAGAATCCCTTTGAGTTTGTCAATTTCAATAATAAATTGAATTTGCTGGCTAAGTCGGCAGTTCATTTGTCATTCGTCATTTGTCTTTTGTCATTTGTCATTTGTCGTTTGTCATTTGTCATTTGTCATTTCTCATTTGTCATTCGTCATTCGTCATTCGTCATTCGTCATTTGTCGTTTAGACAGGGCGGGTTTAGTGACATTAGGGTGGACAAAAAACGATAGTAGTGAAACCCGCCCCTACACATAAAACTCTTTTCTAGTCATTGATCATTTACCTCCCCCTGCTCCCCTTGCTCCCCCTGCTCCCCCTGCTCCCCCAACTAAGAGACGTAGCATGCTACGTCTCTACATTGCTCCCCCTGCTCCCCCTGCATTATTCCTCCTCTTCTGGATGCTGAATCAACCAATCCTCACCCACTCGAATGGTTAAATCTGATTCAATATCTCCTGTAGAAGAAGCTTCGATGTGACCGAGTTGCAAAACCCTTTTCAATGTCGCTGCTGCGTTCAAATCACCTTGTTGTACAATAATCTGAGTTTCGCGTACCTGATCGGGCCAATCCTGTATGATATAGACATTATAAAAGTCGTTTTCCGCCAAATATCGAGCAAGTTTGTGAGCCAACTGCGGGTCATCTGTGGCATTTTGAATAGCAATTCGCAACCGTTGGGGAGAACGGCGGATATCTGAGGAACTCCAGTCAAAGGTTTGCTGAAAATATTGTTGCATGACGCGATCGCGTCCGGCAGAATCCATAATCCAATAGCTGGCGACATATTCCTCTGGATTGCTGAAGCGACCGGGTAAGAGTACCATCTGAAAATCATCTTTGTCTAAATCTAAGCCAAAGCCTACCAACGCCAACATTTCTTCTAAACTGAGATTGGTATCAACATATTGTTGCATCACCCGAATGATTTGGGGTAAACGCGGTAGCACAGTAGGGTTGAGTAATCGTTGACGCAGCGCCTTGAGCAGCGTCTGTTGGCGCTGGACTCGACCAATGTCGCCATAGTTGTCTTGGCGAAATCGAGCAAACTGTTCGGCTTGGTCTCCATTTAAAGTCTGCCATCCCGGTTCTAAATCAATGTACAAATCCTGGGTTACATCCTCATACTGCATCGGATAGGGAACAAACACCTCCACTCCCCCCACCAGGTCTACCAGTTCCCGAAACGCATCCGTAGTCACCCGCACATAGCGATCAACGGGTACATTATTCAGGGTACGGCTCACCACCCGTGCGGCTAACGCTGCACCCCCCTCCACATTGGCATCATTGATTTTGGCAAGTCCTACCCCAGGAAGTTCTACTTGGGTATCCCGAGGAATTGAAAGCATGGTGAGTGAATCTGCTGTTGGATCTAAGCCTAACAACAGCATGGTATCGCTGCGACCGCTGAAAACCTCAGGCGAGTTTTTATCACTATCGGGAACGCGGTCAATCCCCATCACTAGGATGTTGACGGGTCTGGCTAAATCATAACGAAATGCTTGTCGCCAGGCATTTTCTTTCGCGCCAGGGATAAAATTTTGCGGCACGATTAAGGGGGACAGGGGTGTAATTAGGGCAACTGTTGCGCCCAAGGTAGCAGAAACTGTAGCGGTTAAGATAAACGCCGCACTCCACAGGAACCAGCGCATATAGCGACTACCATTGGATTTATCCGAATGATCATCGGAATGGGAATCTCCGCCGTCATTATCTGGCGGTGGAGGAGGCGGGGAACCCCCAGTAACATCTTCAGCGACATCAGAGTCGCCGTGCGATCGCGCATAACTTTTTGGATGGGAGACTTGAAAGCCCCAGCTAGTTTGGGAACTATTCGACACGTTTTTTTACCCTCACCACACACCAACTGTTCTCGAATCTTTTGACGTTCACCGAGTCTATTGCTGGATTATAGCGTTAGCCCGCCTAATCCCCATTAATCTTTGGTAAGGAAAAATCTACCGAGGTGGTCACAAGTATTGAGTGTTGACTCTGTATTCCCCCATCTCCCTCATCCTTGTGGGCTAGGATGTAGCAGAGATTTAGAATAGCACGGACGTTCAACAACCCCACGCTACTAACGTGGAGCGTGGGGATTGCCAGAGACAGGACTGGCAACGTTAAGAGTTGAATAGACCACCGAGCCGTTAACTGATACACACTTCCAAATACTTCCCCAGTTTGGATTCACTGTAAGTCTACTTGTTTAGACGCTCTAAGAGAGGAAATTTTGTTAATGGTGGTCGAGGGGACAGACAACTTTACACGAAAGGCTTATACCCATGATTCGTGTTCCAGTTTTATCACCGAAAGGTAAACCACTAATGCCAGCTAAAGCTAGCCGTGTTCGGCGGTGGCTAAAAGCTGGTAAAGCTAAAGTCGTACATAACGACTTAGGCATATTCCAAGTCCAGTTAACTCAACCACCATCAGGAGAAGAAACCCAAGATATCGTAGCCGGAATTGATCCGGGAAAGCTATTCACGGGGATTGCGATTCAATCAGCCAAAACAACCCTATTCCTGGCACACCTAAAGTTGGTGTTTAAGAACGTGACCAAACGGATGCACCAACGGGCAATGATGCGACGGGGACGGCGAGGGCGACGGATTAACCGGAAGTTACCCTTTGATCAACGCAGTCACCGCCAGCACCGATTCAATAACCGCAGGGGCAACAAAATACCGCCTAGCATCCGGGCTAATAAGCAGTTAGCGCTAAGGGTAATTCAAGAGCTATGGCGAGTCTACCCGTTCCAGGACGTTGTAGTTGAGGTGATTAAAGCCAGAGGGGACAAAGGGTTTAGTCCCGCGATGGTCGGGCAGTATTGGCAGATTGAACAGTTAGAACAAGCTGGCTACACCGTCCACACCCAAGAGGGATGGCACACCTCAACCCTAAGACAGTACCTTGGCTTGCCCAAGTCCAAGAACAAGGCTGAAGAGTCACCCGCCGCCCATGCTGTTGATGGTATTTGCCTCGCCGCTTCCCAGTTCATGCGGTATCGCCAAATCAAAGGGAGAAGTGGCACCTTCAATGGTGGAATAACGGTAACACCCTGTCAATTTGCGGTAATCAGCCGCCCCCCAATTTGCCGCCGCCAACTACACCTAATGATTAAGAGCAAGGGAGGGCTGCGGCGAAACTATGGTGGCACGGTTACTCGCCACAGTGGGTTAAGGAAGGGCGATTATGTCAAGGCTGAAAAAGCAGGCATCAGATGGTACGGTTACGTTTCCGGTGACACCAAAACCAAAGTTTCGGTGAGTGACGCTAACTGGAAACGGTTGGGACAGTTCACTGCCAAAAAAGTCCAATTGTTGCAGCGAAATACCGGACTGGTATCAACAGTTGGATTGTCAAACCTCACCACATTGAGTGGCACGGTTTGACCTCTATCCCTCCCCAACCTGCTTCGCTGAAGTTGGGGTCTCACGAGGTAAAGCGATGAGTCAATCCTTAATCCCTGTAATTTTAGCTGGTGGCAAAGGTGAACGGTTTTGGCCCCTCAGTCGCAAGCATCGACCCAAGCAGTTTTTAAGTTTAGATGGTAGTGGTAAGAGTTTATTACAAACCACGGCTGAACGTCTCAGTCAATTGGCGGGAGATGCAGCCAATGTCTGGGTGATCACATCGGCTCAATTAGCCGACGGGGTGCGAGAACAGTTACCCCAACTCGATCATGAGCATATATTAGCCGAACCTGAAGGGCGAGACACGGCACCGGCTGTGGCTTGGGCAACATTAGAAATTGCGCGTCACTATGGAGAAGATGCAGTGGTCGGCTTTTTTCCAGCAGACCATTGGATTGCAGATCAGCAGGCGTTCCAACAGACGATTGAGGCGGCGACTCAGTTAGCGGCGACTGAAGCGGCGATTGTCACCTTGGGAATTACCCCCAACTACCCCTCTACGGGTTACGGTTATATCGAACAAGGAGAACCCGCCGGAACGTTTAATGACTTACCAGTATATCGGGTGGCTCGATTCACAGAAAAGCCTGACCAAGAAACAGCCGAGAAATTCCTGGCGACGGGGAAATTTAGCTGGAATGGTGGTATGTTTATCTTCCGGGCTGGTGTCGTATTAGCGGAACTTAAAACCTATGCGGCTGATATTATCAATCCGTTGCAAAAACAGGGTGTTGCTGCTTATTCTAAACTACCTAAAACGAGTATTGACTATGCCTTAATGGAGAAAACCCAACTGACTTATGTTCTCCCGGTTACGTTTGGCTGGGATGATTTGGGAGATTGGAATGCCTTAGAACGGTTGCACAAGGGGGAGGCGGCTAATGTGGAACTGGCAACTCATGTTGGGAAAGATACCCAAGGGGCGATTCTTTATGCTAGTGATCCGGATGAGGTGATTGTGACGATTGGCTTAGACGATGTGGTGGTTGTGCGGGATGGTGGGGTGACGTTAATTGTCAAAAAAGACCGCACTCAGGAGATTAAGCAGGTACTGAAAACTCTACAAGCCGACTCCAGGTTTAGCCAGTTACTTTGATTAGCCTCGTTCCCAGGCTATGCCTGGGAATGCCCCCCTGGAGGCTCTGCCTCCCGGAAACTGTTTAATCGCCTGCTTTATCAATGGATAATTAATAATTGATAATTGACAATTGATTAATTGGGTCTAAGACCTCTTCGTTTACGAAGAAATTAAAAAAGATTTTCCTTTTGTACAAAGGAAATAGGGCGCACGTCGGTGCGCCCCTACGAATGTTTGGCTGAGATTAGCCGAGGTTAACTTTGACTACTTTGGTTTTTTCGGCTTCTGCTTTGGGCAGGGTTAGCATCAAGATGCCATTTTTGTAATCGGCTTCCACTTTATCGTTCTGAATTCGAGCAGGTAAAGGAATTACCCGTTGGAATTTGCCATAGCGGAATTCACTGCGCGTGACACCTTTTTCTTCAGTCTTGGTTTCAGCTTGGCGTTGACCACTAATGGAGACTGCTTCTGCGGTAACTTGCACATCTAGATCTTTAGCGTCCATGCCTGGAATTTCGAGTTTGAGGTAAACCGCATCCCCATTTTCGTGCATTTCGGCGGGGGGAACAAAGGCTCCTGTCCATTCAGAACGGCTTGCCGGCGTGAGGCTCTCAAACAGACGGTTCATTTCATTTTGTAAGGAATCAATTTCCCGGAACGGTTCCCAACGAATTAGTGCCATAATGTATAACCCTCTAAAAACGAAGTGAGTATTTCAGGGGTTTTGTAGAACCACCTCTTTACTATGTTTTTAGAATACAAAAACTCGGTAGGTAGAGGGATTCGGTTCAATACCCTATTGGAGTAGTATTCACCGCACCTGTTTGGGGTGCATCTACTGAGTTTGGGGGTCACTTAATACCGAAAATAGACGCCAGTTGGGGTAATAGCTGAGTACTTTCTTCGAGAAAATCATGGGCGTTGGGTAATTCAGCAACCATCCCGCGTAAAATTCTAATGGCGGTTTGGGCGTGTTCCTGTTTATCGGGCGCTTGAGGATTCTTCCCGGCTGCGGCTAGTATCTTCACCTGTTCTAAGGCTTGGGCTTTGTCTTGGGGAGATAAGTTATCCTCTGCTTCAATAATGCGCTGCAATCGTCTCAGGAGTTCTTTGGTTCCTGGAAGCTGAGGCTGCGCGGCGGTGGGAAGGTGGTTAATCGCGTTGGTGGTGTCAGTGGCGATCGCATCCAGTTTGGTGTCGTCTGAATCGCCTCTGTCTGCGCCCTTTTCCGGACTTGTCTGATTGGGCGTTTGGGAATTTTCCAGCATCATACCTCATTAAGTCGGGTTTAGGTTCAGGTTACCGAAGGCGTGATTCTGGTACATCTCCCTATGGTTCAATCGGCTTCATCTACTAATTCATACCAAATCCGCCTTGGAAACCCCCTGCAAGAGGAGGCGATTGAAATCGCAGCTACACAAACAAAGTCCGCCTGCGCGGACTAGATTAAAAAGGGGGAAGCCAGAGGATGCTTCGCTTTTTGTTCCATGGGGGATTTAGGGGGATCTCTTAGATAAATCACGCAGGAAATAGAAGCGATCGCGGTTCAACTCATTACCCCTACTCCGCCCTAAGTAGCCTGTTAGGGGAGAGGACAATTCAATGAGAATATCACGCAATTCGTTCGGCATTAAGGGTTTGGGGGGACTTGAACCCATATACGCGCCATAAATTGCATCAACTCCTGCTGCGTCTAAGCTTGTATTTTCCTGGAAGGATTTAACGGATTGGATAATGTGCGATCGCACGGCGATGTCTTGACGCACTTCTACCAGGTAAGCTGCTACGCAGCTAAACCGGATAAACAGCATTGCCTTTGTTTTTGATTTTTCTATTCCATTTAATTATAAGCTCTCCTTCATTTAATAATTTATGTAGCAATTTTTCTAGTTCTTCTACTGATTCAAATAGTCG
>NZ_JAVKEW010000163.1:0-41200 GCF_040226375.1 Coleofasciculus sp. G2-EDA-02
CACCTACAAACTCTGTTTCTCATATTATTATTATACCTAAGATTAGAAAGAAAAGCAACTAAAGTTGCTAAACTAAACACATTGCTCGGTTTCATCCCTCGGATAAATCACGAGGGCTTTCACCATCGCTTATGACGTAACAGTAGATTCTCTAGCCTGTATGTCTAGAAATTCCTTGCAAACTCGCCCCCAACGTTCATCATTAGAGGTAAAGCCTGAACCCATTTGTCCTTCCCCCAATCGCAACCGCTATATCAGACCCAGTTTCCGGCGCCGCATACAATACTATTACTGGCGCTTAATTCGTCTCTCTGGACCCCCAGAAGTGATCGCACGCGGCTTAGCCTGTGGTGTGTTTGCGGGATTGTTTCCCCTATTTGGGCTACAAACCATTTTAGGTATATGTCTAGCCCTTATCTTTCGCGGAAATAAGATTATCGCGGCGGCTGGTACTTGGGTGAGTAATCCCTTGACGTATGTGCCGATTTATGCATTTAACTTCCATGTCGGTCAATGGCTACTCCAGGAAAATGGCTTAACCGATATTAGCCTAGGATCTTGGCAGGAGTTCAAAGAATTAGGATCTGAGATTATCGGGACGTTATTTGTCGGCTGCTTTACAGTGGGAATGGTTGGTGCGATTAGTAGTTATTTCCTAGGATTGATAATGGTGCGGCGGGTTCGCGCCTCTTATCGCTCACGTCGCCAAAGTCATCGCTAAAAACCATTATATTAATTAGGGCTTGCTGCACAACGGCAAAACCCTTATCTATCAAGGCTTTGAGTAGCATAGACATTGGATCATCTTCAAGGAAATAGGGTAAAACCCTTTCATACCCTTGCACCGCTATCAGGGAAAATGTATCATTGCTCCCCCTGCTCCCCCTGCTCCCCCTACACCAAACATCTAAGAGGCTTTAGGGACTAAAAATCCCAGTAAATTTTGCAGAAATGAATAACTGACGGTTTCCCGATAGGAGTCTTTGTGTAACCCTGCCGATGGAGACTCAACAGTTGGGGTAAAGTTATCCTCTACCTCTAGAAAAATCTCTTCGGCTAAACCAATCGCAATTAAGCGAAAAGCAATCTGCTGTACCGTTTTCAGAGGAAGTTGTAGGTATTGGGCGATCGATTGGAGAGACACCATGCAATCAGTATAAGTCCAAACTTGCCACTCTAGGTCATTTAACGGATAATCAGGTTTAACATTCACCACACTGGTTAAGCCCATATCCGGAGCAGGTAACTGATCAGCCAAAGCATCCCAACTCGGCAAATTTCTGAGTCCGATTAATGTTGCTAGTGTCGCCGATATACTCAAACCTGTCATTTCTATTGTCGGTAGTGGTACATTATGCTCAAACCTAAAATGACCTGATTTGAGTTTAAATGCATCATAAATTGGCTGGAGAACTTGAGCTTGGAATAGCCACTTGAGTTGCTGGTTGGTTAAAATTCCCTGTTTTTTAAGATAAGAACCCAAAGGTTGATGCTGGGGACATAACCGACTCAGTTTAGCAAAGAGACTGGATGGACAGCTATCCTTTAGCCAGCGCCGTTGGGCAATCAAAGAGACTAAACCTTGATCATCTAACAAATTTGCCATCCCGACAAGGTTTCCCCGATACACCCAAATATAATACGCTTTATTTGAGGACGTTTGCTCCGTATCGTCAGGATGCAAAGTTAGCAAACCGCTTTGATGTCCGGTTTCAAGTAACCAAAAAACTTGCGGTAGAGAAAAATCAGCAAGAGAACCTGTGATGCACATGATAATTGAAAGGTATTTTAAGGATTGAGTTTAAACTCTTTAAAAGAGCGAATTTTCTTGTCTGTACATAACTTTTGATTTCGTTGAGCGGTTATTGGCAGCTTAGCAAACATCCACCCCCTAAGATTCTTTACCTAGGAACAGGTACAGTTGATCGAATCTGCTCTAACAATTCTTGGAAATTGAACGGTTTGAAAAAATAAGCATTAGCCTTGGCTTCATTAGTCGAGATGGTCGGTAAATCTGGTGCTAAACCTGTCATTAGGAATATAGGCAGACGATAGCCGTACCAACGCAATTTTTTACACAGACTTATCCCATCAAGTTGGGGAAGTTCGATATCAGAAAGTATCAAGTTGTAGTCGGTTCCTATTGCCCTTTCCCACGCCAATTCGCCATTTGTAACTACATCAACGACATAGCCTTCAAACGTGAGACATTCAAATAAAGCTTCGGCAAAGTCTAGGTTATCTTCGACGACAAGGATTTTCATAATATCTAAATCCATTTTCTAAATCAGGGTTAATGATTCCGGAAACTCGACCAGACAAGTTACTCTTTATTAGACCAACTTATATCTGTTAGTTTTACAAGAGAAATCCCTAACTTTCCGGTTAAATCCTTGAATTATTATACGCCTGTTCAGCACTGTGACCGATTCAGTTACGACGCATTACAATCACTCAAATAAGCAGCGATTTTTGGTTAATAGCTTTAGCCAAGAATGCGGATCAATACCAGCGACCTCTTTTCCAGCTCATCCTCATTAAACTGAGTAATAAATTTTATGGCGTTTAATAACCTACCCATCTATACTTATTATGATGCCAAATTTAACCTCTATCAACAATATATAAATTTGACATCAGCTTTGTGCTGATGAAAGGGGAAGCTTTATCTAATCTTTAATTGCTGTCCCCAAAAATTTACAAACTCTTTAAATAAGAGGGTTGACAAACTAAACGGAATGTTGGATTATGAAAAACATGTTTAATTTTATAGATTTGTCAATATATAAAATTGATAACTTAGTTAGGGAATATCAACTGCTAAGCCTCGGCGCTTCTCGTTTAACACACAATAAGTTAGAATTGTCAATAGATTAAAATGATAACTTTAGGGAGTCAACTTCGTCTAATTTAGTGAACTTTTATGAATTGACAAGGCGTGACATACCCTGAACTGAGAGGATAGCGAGTAGCTGCGCTGCAAGCTGAGAAGGTGTACGATGATTACACAGGGACATCGCCCAATTGATCAGGTATTGGAATGTATAGATACATTCCTGGTTGCCAAGACCGGTCATTCGCTGAGTTATATTCAAAAAGCTATTTTGTGGGCATCATGGCAGGATGAACCTAAGACGTATGATCAGATTTCTCTGGAAAATGGTTATTCTGCCAATTATATTAAGCAAGGCGTCGCGCCGAAGTTATGGCGTTTACTCTCAAAAGCCTGTGGGGAAAAAGTTAATAAGACGAATTTTCGCTCGGTACTAGAACGAAAACTGTTTAATGGTAAGGGTTTGGCAACGGCTAAGTCGCTGGAACCTAGGCAGGTTGTCCCCTTAGAAGTACCAGAGGGACAAGTTGCGTTGAAATCTATCTATTATATTAAGCGATCGCCCCTAGAATCAGACTGCTATCAGCAAATCCGCCAACCCGCCACCATCCTGCGTTTACAAGGTTCCCAGCAGATGGGAAAAACCTCGTTAATGGCAAGAATTCTCGCTGATGCACAAAAGCAGAACTATCGGACGGTACGATTAAGCTTACATCAGGCGGAGAGTCCAGTGTTCAGCGCGATCGCGAAATTTTTGCGCTGGTTTTGTGTCAATGTGACACGACAACTTGGATTAGAACCGAAACTGGATGAGTATTGGGATGAAGAAATGGGCTGTTTGATTAGCTGCACGCTTTATTTCCAGGATTACTTACTCAGCCACAGCGATCGCCCCTTAGTATTAGCTATTGATGAAGTGAATCAAGTTTTGCAGTATCCTGCGATCGCGGGAGACTTTCTAGCATTATTACACTCCTGGCAAGACGATACTAAAGATATCCCCGTCTTTTCAAAACTGCGTTTGGTGCTAGTTCATTCGACAGAGGGTTATCTTTCGTTTCATCCCCATCAATCCCTGTTGACGGTGGGGTTAGGGATTCAGTTACCCCCGTTTACTCGTGAACAAGTCTACGAGTTGGCAAAGCGTCATCAACTCTATTTATCATCCCAGGAACTGGATCAGCTGATGCGACTTTTGGGGGGGTTTCCCTATTTGGTGCGTTTGATGTTCTATGAAATGGTCAAGCATCAGGTGAGTTTAAAATCATTATTAGAAACTGTAGCGACAGATACAGGAATTTATGGGAATCACCTCCATCGCCATTTATGGAGGCTGCGCCAGTATCCAGATTTAGCGGTGGCTTATCAACAGGTGCTTAAGGCAAATGATGCGGTAGAACTTGATCCAATCGAGATGTTGAAGCTGCACAGTTTCGGGTTAGTGCGTTGGGTTCGCGATCGCATGGTGGTAAGCTGTCAGTTGTATGAGGAGTATTTTCGCGATCGTGTGGCGATAGGAGACTTGTAGGATATTGGTGAAAGACCCCTCCCGACCTGACTTTTCACGTTATGTGGCGCCTCTGTAGGGGCGGGTTTCACGACTATCTTTTTGGTTGCACAACAGATGTGACTAAACCCGCCCCAACTCAGGTTTCTAGACTTCCCGTGAAAAGACCCCTCCCGACGCCTCCCCTACGAGGGGAAGGAAGCGGAATATATTCTTGATTTGGAGAATGGGGGTGTAGGGATTTGGTGGGGTGTAGGGGTTTGGTAACCAAACCCCTACTGACAAAATTTTGTTATCCTAAATACATCGTCCACGCACAAAGCGTGCATTCACTTGTGTAATATTAAAAATCTCTAACCCCCAGGGAGCGTTAATCCCAAGAAATCCCCCTATAGCAGGATGTCTTGCCCACCTGGACGGAACTTCATGAAAAGTTTACAGAAAGTTCATCGTAACTTTATGGATACTTTCAGAAAGCTTGAGTAATATGAAGTTAGCTTAGGCAGAGAAAAAACCTAAAGCGAAAGATACACACTAGACGCAGTTATCTATCGAGGAGTTTAAGTATGATGAACAGATGGGCAATCGCAGCCGCCGCTACAGGCGCAACATTAGTCGGAACTTTCGCCGCTCCCGCTCAGGCAATCACCTTGGGAGAAATTTGGTCAGGGGGTGGCACCTTCATGACGGACCATTTCACCTACAGCAACTTTCAGTGCAGCATAGCAAAATCCAATCTCGGTAACTCATTTCTAGTTCCCAACAGTTGCGACGAAATTAAGATAAACCACACAAATCCTTCCTTTAACCTGGAAATCCAAGGACCCTTCTCCGCCACCAATCTAGGAAACACAGGAGTAGCTTTCATTGATGCCTTAATCACCTTTGATGTAGAGTCAAAGAATGGAAGCGACATCAGCAATATTGAGCTTGCCTTTAACGGAGCATTTGAGGGATTAGCGCGAGCTAGTGTAACCGAGACGGCTCGTGATATGAGCGGTAACATCATTGGGCAACTCAAGGTTACCAATTCAGGTGCAGGCACAGACTTACAAGATCCTGCATTTGAAGCCGGAGACTTTGATCTGCTGTACCCTGTTTCAAAATTAACTATAACCAAAGATATCTTGCTTCAAGCCGGTCCAGGGAGTTCAGCGGAGATTTCATTGATTGGACAGAACTACACAGTTGATGTACCCGAACCAGGAACGGTAAGCGGATTACTTGTGTTAGGTGCCTTAGGAGCTGGCTTCATGTTCAAGCGCAACCGTCAATTCAGTGGGTTTACTTCTTTCTTTCCCTCTGACAACGACAAAAACTAAGCCAAAGCGATATTCACCCATCAATCGGGTGGTACGGCTAAACATAGAGGGTATAGTACGACTCAGCACTTACCCGATTTTTTTTAGAATTCCTGGAGACGGGGACTCATCTCTTATCAGCCAAGCCCTGATCACGGCTTGAGAGCAAGCGATCTTCCTTTGCGACTGAATATCAAGGAGGATCGCTTTTTAGCAAATGATCGCTCGAAACCTTTGTACCAAAGGTATGCCAATTAATTTTGTAGCCTACCTCAAGGTTTACCAAAACTTTATCTTAATCAAGCCGTAAATTCACCAAAACTTTACTGTAGAGGGAATGACAGCCCAGTTTATATAAGGTATCTTTAAAGAGAGAGAAATATAGAGAAGAAGATTAACCTCTTCTAAAAAACCTTCGCCATTCACAGTCGTCCAGTTAAGTTAGGGAGATATAATATGATACATAAATGGGCAATAGCAGCGGCAGTTACAGGCGTCACAGTGGTAGGCACTCTAGCCGCTCCAGCTCAGGCGATCACATTGGGAGAGATTGGCAACGGCTTTCTGGATGTCGGAAATCAAAGATTCAGTAACTTTCAGTGTGCACTCTCGACGTCTGGTCCGGGACTGCTGGTTCCTAACAGTTGTGAAGAAATTAAGATCAATACCATTGAAAACAGTCCCTTTGGAATTGATATCCAAGGACCTTTTTCTGTAACTAATTTTGCTTCACCAGAAACCGAGTTCCTGCAAGCCTTAATTAGCTTTGATGTAGAAGTATTAGATCCCACCAAGGCGATTAACTCCATTAATCTGGCATTTAACGGAGCTTTTGCAGGGAATGGAAAAGCCAGTGTCAAGGAGACGGCTAGAGTCGATGGTGCGATTGTTGCCGAACTAATGGTGTCTAATCCTTATGAAGGAGGATCAGACCTACAAGATCCAGCACTAGAAGGCGAAGATTTTGACCTAGCTACCCCATACAAGAAATTGAACATTACCAAAGAGATTCGGGTTGAAGCCGAAGCGGGTGGTTCTGCGGAAATTTCATCAATCGTTCAGACCTATGATCAGACAGAGGTTCCTGAACCCGGTACAATCGGTGGCTTGCTCGCTATTGGTTCCCTGGGTGTCGGTTCAATCTTGAAGCAACTCAAACAAAAGAAATAATCTCCTAACTCAGTGTGTTCCCAACAAAGGTTCCTCAGAAGGTATTTCACTGACTGAGGTTTTGCCATCTTTACCCCCATCTAAATCGTTGATTTGGGTGGGGTTATATCATGTCCGGTTGAATACTTACACTATTGGTGGAGACAAGGCTCCAAGGCAGAAGGCTCCAAGGCACGATAAGTTAGTGTAGAAGTCAGGGCAAATGAGTTATACTCGAACTCTTGATCGCATCCAAAGCAGGGTAGCAACCCTCAAGAGGATCGGCGTAAGTTTCTGCCTACAGCACATCTACCACTGTTCTTAGCCCAAAAAAGAGTCTACTCTGGATAGAGAGGGGAAATCCCTGCCAAAGCTTCAAATTCTGGTATAAAACGTTTTAACATCAGGTGCACAGGGTAAATGTCTCAGCTCTTGTCGAGCTACATCCCAAAATGGACGCTTCTGTATTAATCGTGGGAAATTCACAATTCCTTAAGACGTTCCTTGACCAGATTCGCACGATCACGTCTGGCAAGGTGGAAGCGTCTGCCAATCCGGAGGATGCTCTGAGTAAGGTTCAAGCTAGACAATACGCCATTTTAATCGTACAGGCAACTCAGAACGGTAGTTTGGATCTCTGTAAGCAGGTTAAAGAACAGCTGCAGTTAAGCTGGACCTATTGCATTTTAATTAATGACCCGTCTTATCCCTTGAGTGAAGGTAAACCCGATCCACGTCGGGAGCAAATTATTTGTGCTGAAGCCCTAGAAGGCGGTGCAGATGCTTACCTACCCTTAACCTGCGCCCCAACAGGAGATCCAGGCAGCACGTTGGCAGAATATCGGCTCCTGAAAGCCCATATCCTAGCCGGATGGCGCAGTGTGAAGTTCTATCAAAAACTGCTGCAAACCAATGATGTGCTCTCAACCCTGGCTCTGGCTGATCCCTTAACGGAACTTAATAATCGTCGGGCAATGGAATGGGAGTTACCCCGGCAAATTCAAAATGCCCGCACCTACATCACTGACTTAAGCGTGATTATGATGGATGTGGATCATTTCAAATCCGTGAATGATACTTATGGACATCAAGTAGGCGATCGCCTTTTGCAGTTGCTCTCAACCCGACTCCAGCATAATCTGCGCCTACAGGATACTTTGTTTCGCTATGGCGGCGAAGAGTTTTTAGTGGTTCTCAATCAAACCAACGGCGAGGAAGCTCAAATCGTTGCCAAGCGCCTGCGATACCTGATCAACGAGCAACCGTTTAATGTAGATGGTACGATCGCGATCGAGATTACGATTAGCGTTGGCATTGCTTGTCTCAAGGCTTCAGATGACCACAAAGGCGAAAGCCTCGTCAAACGCGCTGACCATAACCTTTTGCGTGCCAAAGCCAAAGGACTCAACCAAGTGCTTTACAGTGACGACACACTTTATTAATAATGTACCAGACGTAGCATGTTACGTCTGAATTTTGAGTGTTGAGTTTTGACCCTTCCCTTTGCTCAAAGGTACGGTTGTGTGTAGGGGCGGGTTTCACTATTATCCTTTCTAGACCACACTTAAATGTGACTAAACCCGCCCCTAAGCTGTAATGCATTTAAATTGGGTATGAGTAGCGAGCAAGATGCTCGCACTACAAGGATTGCGCCATTATTGATATTAAAGTTTAAATGCCGAACAGCTTACTAATTTTTCTTCCCCAGCTTCCCCAGCTTCCCCAGCTCCCCCAGCTCCCCCAGCTCCCCCAGCTTCCCCTGTACCCTTCCTGTTTAACTGTGGTAATGCTCTTGAATCAAACGGTAGCAGTCGCCTACGCATGTCCGTTCTGCCATAGCTTTAACGAGGGCTTCGTAAGCCTTCCAATTGTCCTGTAACATAGTTTGAGCTTGGAGCATCGCCCAGCGCTGTTTGGTGGTCAATTCGCCAGCAGGACGTTTAAATAATGTCAATGCCTCTTTTAATTTTTGGCAATCGTCAATTCCTCCCTCCGCTTCACCGTAAACTAGAGTTTCTGCGGCAATTCCTGCCATCCAGACGGTACAGAATCGATCCAGAGTCAATCGCATTTCGCCAATGGCAAGTGGATTCGGCGAGAGTTGCTCAGTATCAAATTGCACGCCACCTAAACCCGGTTGTCCCTGCTTTAGGGCTTCCCAAGCTGTCAGCGTATAACCCGTGATCGGAATCCCCAAAAGGTAAGCCACAAGGAAATGACCCGCTTCATGGTGCACAATGCGATCGCGATACTCACTACGCCTCCTTGCCAGCCAATCTAATAGTACCGTTGCACCTTTACCTTGAAAGCTGAGAGTGTCTACCGTAGCCAATCCTAAAATTCCAAATGTTGCCAAAGCTGGAATAGCTGGTGGAATATTAAAAATTGGACTCAGGAGGGCGGAAAGGGTCATTCCGAAAATGCCAATGGCAATTACATTGAGAGTGGTCTGCTGCATAAGTTGATATAAAAGTGCGTTGTTGAAGGTTGATTATGAATTTTGCAATTAATTTCTAATCACTACAGATCCCTGTTCCCTGTTCCCTGTTCCCTGTTCCTTGTTTCCTGTTCCTTTGTACTCGATTCATCCTCTGGTTCTGAGGGAGAAGGAGACGGTTCCGAATCAGGAAGATCCAAATTTTGAGCTTTGTAGAAAGTTTCTAAACTATCAGGATCGCCAACAAAGCGCCAGTGCCACGGTTCATAACTCACACCTTGGGGATTACCTTGGGGAAAGGATAACTCAAAGCTATAGTAAGCGGCATTCTTTTCCAGCCACTTAAAAGCCGCCGTATTCTCAAAATTGGTGTTCAGATTTGTGGCGGGTGTTCTACCATCGCCAATATCGACGGCATAACCCGTGTGATGTTCGCTGTAACCAGGAGGCGCACTCACTTCAGCCCGTTTTGTTGCGACTTGTCCCCTTTGCGCCTTGATGTCAAAAAACAAATGCTCCTGTTGTTCGGATGTACGATAGCCGGATATTGGTACTAATATCACACCATCGGCTTGAGCGGCTGCCCTCATCGCTTTAAATTTCTTTGCCGCCGCTTCTCGTAGTTTAATGCGACCATCTGAGGTAATGGGTTCGAGTTCGGATAGGGGGGCTTCTTCGTAGGGGAGGTGTCCCAAAAGATTATCGACGTCGTTGTCACTCTCTTCTGGATTAGCTGGGGTGGAGGTATCCGTTGTGGTGGGTTGTGGGGAAGAGGTAACCCTTTGGGGGGATTGAGAGGTGGACGAGGATAGGATTAGCCCCAAAACGATCGCGCCGCCTCCTAATACTGCCATGATAATCAGAAACGGTGACAGGTGCGATCGCCGTCGGGTGTCGGGTGTATCCCGCACCGCTACGGGAATATCCTCGTCTGTTGATTCGGATAAGTTGGCGGGTTTTCCTGGAAAATCGGGGGTATTCAAAACTCCACTCCTGAGCGTATTAATCAAGCCAATTTCATTCTCTGTAGGTTGGCAACTTCACTTACTGTAGTCTGTGCCAATTTGTTTTCTGAGAGACTGGCTTATTATCAAAACCGTTGTCTGTTTAATCATCCTCTAATGCTCAGTCTAGATCCAGAGCGTCTACAACCCCTGTTCCAACTTTACCTCCAGCTAGGGGGTGGTGTGGTACTCGGATGGGTGTTGGGACGTTTGATGCCCCAGTGGATACCAACCTTTATTGGTCAATTTCTGTTCTGGATTGGGGTTCCTATCAGTATTATTACGTTTCTACGGGGGGCGGATCTATCGGGAAAGATTTGGATTGCCCCGATCGCAGCTTGGGTGGCGATTTTATTGGGCGCTCTCTTGGCTTGGTTTTGGATGAAGGGGGGTGGGGGTCAGTTTGTCGCCGAAAAAGGCTTGACAAATGATAATCCCCATGCATGGAATAAACCCACCCAAGGGAGTTTCTTGCTGGCGTCGATGGTGGGAAATACAGGCTATTTGGGGTTTCCGATTAATCTAACCTTATTGGGAGAAAACTATTTTGGTTGGGCGCTATTTTATGACTTGCTGGGCAGTTTACTCGGGGCGTATGGTTTAGGTGTAGTATTGGCAGCACGTTTTGGTCGGGTTAATAAGAGTCAGGGGCAGTTAGTGCGATCGCTCGTGATTAATCCGGCATTGTGGAGTTTGGGCATAGGATTAGCGTTGCGTCAGGTTCCATTACCAGGATGGCTGGAGGAGGGAATGACCGGATTTGCCTGGAGTGCGATCGCGCTTTCACTAATTCTGATTGGTATGCGTTTGAGTCAGTTGGCGTCTTGGCGCAAAGTTAGACAAGCTGGGGTGAGTCTGGGCATTAAAATGCTGCTGATTCCTTTGGTATTAGGGATGGTGCTACCGCAGTTTGGCATAGTTGGTAAGCCGCAATTAGCGATCGTCCTGCAAATGGCAATGCCGCCAGCTTTTGCCACTTTAGTCATCGCCGAAGTTTATCAACTCGATCGCGAGTTAACTGTGACAGCACTGGCGGTTGGTTCTACAGGACTTTTACTCACCTTACCGATTTGGTTACTCTTATTTGGGGCTTAGCCTCAAGAAGGCTGAGAATGTCATCGAGGAGGCTCTGCTATTATGATCCTAAGTTCAATAGCACTGACATAAGCCTTTGCGGATCGCCAAAACCCTTGATATACCGTAGGCATTGCCCACCAGTCTTAAGTCAGTGCCATTCATCCTAAGTTAAACCGCCGCCATTTCTTGATGTTCAATTTTTGTCCCCAACAATTTCAGAAATTCGGCTAACCAAGCCGGGTGCGCGGGCCACGCCGGTGCAGTGACTAAATTGCCATCCACCATCGCTTCATTAGGCGGAATGTGGGTATATAATCCTCCTGCCAACTTCACATCAGGTCCACAAGCTGGATAAGCGGTACAGCTTTTCCCTTCTAGAACATCGGCGGCGGCTAAAACCTGCAATCCGTGACAAATAGCCGCGATGGGTTTATCAGCTTGGGCAAAGTGGCGGGTTATTTCTAGAACCCTCTCATTTAAGCGAATATATTCGGGGGCGCGTCCACCAGGAATCACCAATGCATCATAATCGGCGGCTACCACATCACTGAATGTAGCATTCAACGCGAAATTGTGACCCGGTTTTTCACTATAGGTTTGATCCCCTTCAAAATCGTGAACTGCCGTTTTTACGCTGTCTCCAGCCTTTTTATCAGGACAAACGGCATCAACTGTATGTCCCACCATTTGCAATGCCTGAAACGGCACCATCACTTCGTAGTCTTCGACGAAATCACCAACGATCATTAAAATCTTTTTTCCACTCATGGTTTTTTAATCCTCGATAAACGTCAACGCGATCACCTCTAGTGATGATTATCCTTAATCGTAGCGTTGAAGATACTCCGCCGAGAGGGTGGCTTGTTGCGGCGTGCGATCGCATCCCATCTCCAGACTAAAAGTAAACCATAGAGGGTCTGAATGCAAAAAGTTAGTCAAGTTGAATTTTCTGTCAGAAAGAAAAACACCTTGACGGGATAGGTGGGCAATGCCCACCCTACTACAGCTAATTAAAGTTTACGGTCGGGATAGTCTTATGTCTTATGTAAGGGTTTGAGGACTATTGACAGAACTTAATATAGTGTGGTTTATTTCCACCAACCTAATTCGCTCCCTTTAAAAAAGTGGGAGAAAGGGAAAGAAAAAATAAAAAAGGTTCAATTCCCATAGGTACTCCCACTGCAAGTCATCCAAACCCTGACCTTTTCAAAAGGAAACTAGACCGGATTTTCACTTTCGTTTTAATACCTTAAGGAATATTTCTTAAGGAGGTAGATTTTTATCACCATCAATCTTTAACCTTAGATAGTAGTCCTCTAAAACTCTTCTCAAACTGCCATGAACAAGCCCTTTAGTTTCACCTTAATCTTCTCTAGTGCCGCCTTAATTTTTGCCGCTCCTCAGGTTGTCTTTAGCCGTCCTGTAGCACAAAGGTTGGGTTACCCAGTTGTGCCCAATTCACTAGCCGACGCCTTAGTGTGTTATATGGAAACTCCGCAAGGGGTAACCCTCAATCTCGAAAGCATCTGTGGGGCGAATTCAGCAGATCAAAACCCTAACGGTTTGCCAAGTGTGGATTCAAGAGTAGATGACGCTAGAGTAGATGACGCTAGAGGTGTGCCAAGTACAGATACAGCCCCAGATAGCACTACTCCCAATAACCCCAACAGTCCCAATCGCACAGGAGATACCACCACTACTCCCAATAACCCCAACAGTCCCAATAACTCGAACAGTCCCAATCGCACAGGAGATACCACCACTACTCCCAATAACCCCAACAGTCCCAATCGGAGAGGAGATACCACCAATACTCCCACTAACCCGAACAGTCGCAATAACCCGAACAGTCCCAATCGCACAGGAGATACCACCAATACTCCCACTAACCCGAACAGTCCCAATCGGACAGGAGATACTACCAACGGCGCAGCCAATGGCGAAACTCTTTCAATACCTGATAGGGATTAATACTAAGTTGCATTCAAACGTATAACTACCTATTTCTCTTGCCTCTGCGTTCTCTGTGCCTGCAGTGGTTCGTTAAATTTTACGTTAGACTGCAACTCGGTATAAGAAGGATTTCCAGCAATGCGAATGAAGTGGCTGGGGGCAGGCATCGTCAAATTACTCAAACATACTACCACTCTTGCTCCCCTCTCCATCCCCCCTTGCCCCCCTTTGAAAGGGGGGGATGGAGAGGGGAGGGGCACAGGCGTGAGGGCTGTCGCTATTCTTGAAGCCACACGGAAACAGAACCGCCTTTACAACGAAACTCTGCCCAACCCCATTCATTGGTGTAAATGGGTTCCTTCACATGTTCGGTTAAATCATAGAACTTGGCATTGGGTTTACCCACTTCCATCCACTTATAACCGGGAACACTATCACTCATAATCACCGCCATGGCTTTGGGATGGGCGTGATCCCCTAAGCGAGTCCAACCAATTGTATTGTAGTGATCAAAGTAATCGTATTGATCCCCGTAAGCATAATGTTTCCGAGCATAGAGGAGTTTGTCAATTATCCAACGGTAAGACGGAAGGAAAATCTTATAACGATTACCATCTTTGCCATAATCCTCATATTCTGCACCGTAATAATCAGCATAGAACACACAAGGATAACCCTCGCGGCGCAATAAAATTATCGCATAAGCTAAAGGTTTAAACCAGGGTTCTACTGGCGATTCTAATGCCTGTAACGGTTGCGAATCATGGTTTTCCACAAACGTAACCGCATGGGTGGGACGTTGCTGCATCAAAGTGCCGTTGAGGATAGTCCCCATATCGAAATGTCCACCGGAGCGGCTAGCGTAATAGAAGTTGTAGTGGAGTGGCACATCAAATACCGACATTTTGCCATTAACGGCATTAATATACCAGTGCAGGGTGTCGATATTGTTGTACCAATATTCACCCACAACAAATAAATCTTGGTCCCTATGATACCTCATCTCATCCAGCCATTGGGGGAAAAACCAGGATGAAATATGTTTAATCGCATCAAGACGGAAACCATCAGCGCCTGTGGTATCGAGATACCATTTGCCCCAACGAGTTACTTCATCGCGCACGTCTTGACTCTGGAAATCAAGATCACATCCCATTAAATAGGCAAAGTTCCCTTTTTCTAATGCCACATAATCATCAAATACTTTACCGTCAAATAGATAAATCGTATTGGATTCTTTGGTGTAATCGTCGTAATCAACAGCATCAAAGTGCCACCAATGCCATTCAAAATTAGAATATTTACCCTGACGACCCGGAAACTTAAAATGGGAATAGGCGCTGATATCCCTTGTCCATCCTTTAGGATGAAGCCGGTCATATTCATTAAAAGGGGTAGCGCGAACAATCTCTGTCCCATCACCTCCCATGCGATGATTCAGAACAGTATCTCCATAGGCTTGTATCCCCGATTCGTGTAAGGCGTTTATAGCGGCTAAATATTGCTCACGAGTCCCGTATTTGGTGCGAACTGTACCATGTTGATTAAATTCCCCCAGATCATACATATCATACACGGCATAGCCGACATCATAGGTTCCTCCCATTCCCTTATAGGCTGGAGGTAGCCACAACGCTGTAAATCCAGCATCGGCTAATTCTTGTGCCTTGTTTTTAACGTCATTCCACAGGATGAGATCGGGATCAATATACCAGTGGAAAAATTGCATCATTGTGCCGTTGATTGACATTTTAATCCTCTTTTTTTTGTCGTTGAAGCGTATGAGATGGAAGAACAATGTTCCAGATTTGCCGTGGCGTGTCTGGAACCAATCGGGGCGGGTTTAGTCTAATCGGGGTAAACAAGACAGGATAAGAATGAAACCAGCCCCGACAAAAAAGCTCGACTTTCCCCTACAATCCTTTATGATCCAAACCGAATCACTTCACCGGAACTCGCACGACTATAACTAACCATTGCCACCTCCTGTCCAGCAGAATTGATTAAGCTAATAATACCAGAACTGTTGCCCAATTGCATCGAATTCGGATTGGCTCGCGAAATGGTAAAGCGCTTCACTTCCTGAGGTTGCAGCGTGCCATTAATCTCTTCAGGACGGTTTAATTTATCTTATGAAAAAGAGGATGAGTAGCTAAATCAATTTCTCGTTTACCTGCCGCTTTGACCTGTTCATCTAATAAAATATCAGCGATAGAGAATTAATTAGGGTTTGTTGAATAAGGTGCTGCAAGCCCTAGCTAACGGTTAAGATCGCGAGTTTGCACCAACAGTTGTTCGGCAGAGGCTGCCCACTGAGCGTTACCTTGAGCCTGATAAAGGTCTCTAGCATATTCTAGAACTTGCTGGGCATCGCTTAATCGATTTTGGCGCAGAAAGACTAAACCTGCCCCATAATAAGCATTGGCATAGTTAGAGTTACTTTCCGCAGATTGGCGGAAGGCTTCTAGCGCTCCATCTAAATCTCCCTGTTCAAATAAAATTGACCCTAGATTATAGTAAGCTTCTGGGTATTGGGGGCTGATTTTGATGGCTTGCTCAAATGCGGCTTTAGCCTGATCAAGCTGTCCCTGTCGCAAATAAACCAGTCCTAAATGATAAGTGGGTTCTGGTGCATTGCGGCTCAACTGCATCGCTTTCTGGAACGCCGCGATCGCAACTTCATATTCTCCCAATTCAGATAGCACTAACCCATAATTATAGTGGGCGACCCCCAACTCCGGATCAAGTTCAATTGCTCGTCTCAAAGCATCCCGTGCTTGGGGCAAATTCTTCCCTTCTAACAACGCCGCGCCTAAATTCGCGTAAGCTAGAGCAAAGTTGGGAGCGATCTGAGTCGCCTGGTAAAACGCATCGGCGGCTGCTTGTAACTGTCCGGCTTGACGCAAGGCTAATCCTAAATTATAGTGCGCTGGGGCAAGCTGGGGGTTGAGTTGTGCCGCTTGACGAAATGCTGCGATCGCTTGGGTTACATTCCCTTGCTGAATTAACGCAAGTCCCTGGTTTAGCTGTTCTAGTGCAGCAGGTTGGGTTGGCTTCAGGGGAGGGATAGATTGAGCCAGATCATAAGCGGCTTGTGTCTGGAATAGGGGTGCAGGCTTGTATGTAGAGACGTGCCATGGCGCGTCTGGGTTCAGGGAAACTCTGCCCACCTGCTCTGATGCTAGGGAAGGATGAGCCGCAACTGGATCAATGCTAATACTCAGCAACAGTAAGCTCACGTTAAGCCTCAAGGATTTGAAACCTTTCCTCCGGCTTTTCTGGTTTCCCCATTCAGCTACCATTATCCAAAAATGTTAAAAAAATGTTAAATCTACTGACCTTATGAATTATACCTTATGGCAACAGATATGGCTATAAAAATTAGCACTCATTGATATCTAGCAATGTTACTTAACTTTAACGGTAATTTTCCTGACCCAACCTCGCCAGAATTATCAAATTGAGGACAGAACGCGCTAATTTGATAAACAGAGAGTTGATCATCTGCTCAGCCAAACGATAAATGCCACAGATGGGCAGATTAAGAGGTGAACCAATCGCTGAATTGAGAGAGCAGACAAGACTTCACTCCCTTAACTGATCACCTGATTACCGTTAGTCCTGGGGAAAATTATGAACCAAAACGCTGTAACCGCCATCCGTAATGTGGCAATTGTAGGTCCTTATTTGAGTGGTAAAACCAGCCTGTTAGAAAGTTTGTTGTTCGTTACTGGGGCAACATCTCGCAAAGGAAGCATCAAAGATGGAAACACGGTAGGGGATGCGATCGCCGAAGCACGCGATCGCACAATGACGGTGGAGATTAATGTCGCCAGTACCGAATACCAGGGCATTCGCTTTAACTGGATTGACTGTCCGGGTTCGATTGAGTTTGCAATAGAAACCTATAATGCTCTGATGGGTGTCGATGCCGCTGTTGTCGTCTGTGAACCAACCAGCGATCGCGTGCTGATGCTCGCCCCCTTGTTCAAGTTTCTAGATGACTGGAAAATCCCCCACCTCGTCTTTGTCAACAAAATCGATCAACTCTCCTGTGACGGGGGAGCCTGCGGTTTACCCTATCGCCAGATTTTAGACGCCTTGAAAGGAGTATCCTCCCGCCCGCTGATTCCCCATCAGTACCCGATTGGCAAAGGAGAACAGCTAATCGGGTTTATTGATTTAGTCACAGAACAAGCTTTTCATTATCATACAGGCGCTCCAGCAGACCCCATACCCCTGCCCGACTCCCTCAAAGACGCCGAACACGCCGCACGGGAAGAAATGCTGGAAGCGTTGGCAGATTTTGATGACCACTTACTCGAAGAACTCTTAGAGGAAATTGAACCGCCCCAAGAGGAAATTGTCAAGGATTTGAAAATGGAATTAGGGGCAGATTTAATTGTGCCTGTCTTTATGGGTGTCGCCGAACAAGATTATGGGGTGCGCCACCTGATTGATGCCCTATTACGGGAAGCCCCAGCCCCAGAAGCCACGGCTCTTCGTCGGGGATTGACGGGTAAAGGTGGCGCAACGGTAGCGCAGGTACTGAAAACCTATTACACCCCCCAAGGAGGCAAACTTTCTCTAGCACGGGTTTGGGCAGGTCAACTCACCGATGGTGCGGTTCTCAATGGGGTTCGGGCTGGTGGACTATACCATATCTTTGGTCAGCAACAACAGTCTACCCCAGAGGCAAAGGCAGGTGATATTGTCGCGATCGGACGATTAGAGGGGATTCACACCGGCGACACCCTGAGTACAGACGAGAAGGGGGCAAAAGAATTACCGAAAGCCCCAGCAATGAAACCCGTCTATGGCTTAGCGATTACTGCCGAACAGCGCAAAGATGAAGTTAAGCTCAGTGGGGCGCTGACGAAGCTTTTAGAAGAAGATCCCTCATTAGCTTGGGAACAACATGAGGATACCCATGAAATTATCCTCTGGGGACAAGGTGAAATTCACCTGCAAGTGGCATTAGACCGACTGCGGCGCAAATATAATTTGCCGATGAATACTCATCTCCCTCGGATTCCTTACAAAGAAACGATTCGTAAATCCACCTCATCCCATGGGCGATATAAACACCAAAGTGGGGGTCATGGGCAATTTGGGGATGTGTACCTGGATATTAAGCCCATGGAGCGCGGTGAAGGCTTTAGCTTCTCGGAAACGATTGTCGGTGGTGTAGTCCCGAAACAGTATATTCCAGGTGTTGAGACGGGGGTGCGGGAGTATTTGTCCCAAGGTCCTTTGGGATTCCCGGTTGTCGATGTAGAAGTCACCTTAACCAATGGGTCTTATCATTCCGTTGATAGTTCAGAACAGGCGTTTAAACAAGCCGCACGAGTGGCAATGACGGAAGGAATGCCTAAGTGTAATCCGGTTTTATTAGAACCGATTATGACAATTCAGGTATCTGCGCCAACGGAATTTACATCGAAAGCGCTGCAACTGATATCTGGGCGTCGGGGACAAATTCTCAACTATGAACCGGTTTCGGGTTGGAATGGATGGGATCGTATTTCTGGGTATTTGCCTCAGGCGGAGATGCATGACTTTATCATCGAGTTGCGATCGCTTACCTTGGGGATTGGCTTCTTTAACTGGGATTATGATCATCTCCAGGAAGTTCCGGGTAAGTTAGCTGATAATGTCCTGGCGACTACAGGGAATGGGAATGGCAACGGCTAGCCCGGATTGTAGAGACGTTCCGTTGGCACGTCTAGGCTGTTGACTCATGACTCATTGACGAGTATCAAACACTCATTGACGAGTATCAAACACTCATTCACCATGAGTGGGCGCACATCGGTAAAGTCTAAGCTGACGCAATCCCCAGTGAAGTCAGAAGCTCAGGCTTCTACGAAGTAAGCTTGAGTAGTTCACAATTCCCCTCTAGTCATACATGGCATGGTTTCTCTGGCTGGATACGAAGAGTTCAGGCAAATTCATGGTAGCGAGAACTCTCAAGTGTATCGCGCTCGACGGATTTGCGATCGCCAACCCGTCATCCTCAAATTTCTTAACCGAGACTATCCCACCACTGAGCAAATTCGACGCTATAAACAAGAATATTATCTCACCTGCCAATTAAAGTCTCCCGGTATCGTTAAAGCCTATAGTCTAGAAGAATGGGGACGCAGTTACGCGATCGCACTAGAGGATTTTGGTGGACTTTCTCTCCAACATTGGCTGAAACAGCGTCAACCCCTTTCCCTACAGGAGTTTCTCGTCCTGGCAATTGCGATTACCAATAGTTTAGCCCAAATTCACGCTCAACATATCATTCACAAAGATATTAATCCCGCGAATATTGTTTTTAATCCCGAAACCCAAGCCCTAAAAATTATTGACTTTGGCATTGCCACCCAACTGAGTCGAGAAAATCCTACCCTAAAAAATCCTAATGTGTTAGAAGGCACCCTGGCTTATATCTCTCCAGAACAAACGGGGAGAATGAATCGGGGATTAGATTATCGCACCGATTTTTATTCCTTGGGCGTCACCTTCCATGAAATGCTAACGGGTCAATTGCCCTTTGCTAGTACCGATCCCCTAGAATTAGTCCATTGTCATATCGCCAAAACTCCACCGTCGCTATCCCATCAAGAGACAGAAAAGGGCGAACCAATTCCACCCGTAATTGCCGATATCGTGCTCAAGTTGATGGCGAAAAATGCTGAAGATCGCTATCAAAGTGCTGATGGATTAAAAGCGGATTTAGAAACCTGCCTAAAACAATTAACAGAAACCCAGACTATTGATTCTTTTCCTCTCGGTCAACAGGATAGCTCTGAGCGCTTTCAAATTCCCCAAAAACTCTACGGACGAAACGCCGAAATCGCCACATTATTGGCGGCTTATGAACGAGTATGTGCGACAGAAAATGTTGAATTGATGCTAGTAACTGGGTATTCAGGTATCGGTAAATCCTCCTTAGTTCAAGAACTGTATAAACCAATTACCGCCCGTCGAGGTTATTTTATTTCCGGGAAATTTGACCAATTTCAACGCACTATTCCCTATTCGGCAATTGTGACGGCGTTTCGTCGGTTGATTGAGCAATTACTAGGAGAAACCGAGGATCAATTGCAAGTTTGGCGAGAAAAACTATTGCAGGCGTTGGGAAAAAATGGGCAAATTATTATTGATGTTATTCCCGAAGTCGAACTCATTATCGGTCAACAACCACCTGTTCCCCTATTAGGCGTCAACGAATCCCAAAACCGTTTCAATTTGGTGTTTAGCAACTTTATCCGCACGTTTTGCAGTGTCAAGCATCCGTTAACCATTTTCTTGGATGACCTCCAATGGGCGGATTTAGCAACCTTAAAACTGATGGAACGAATTTTAATCGACGGTGAAACCCACTATCTTTTACTCTTGGGAGCCTATCGAGATAATGAAGTCTCCGTCAGTCATCCCTTGGCAATTTCCTTGCAAAAACTCCAGCAAATTAAGGGTAACGGGATTCAGACTATTTGCTTAAATCCCCTGTCCTTCGAGCAAATCAGTTGTTTAATTCACGACACCCTCCAGCATCCGCCGCCACAGCTTCACAAGTTAGCCCGTTTAGTTTGGCAAAAAACGGGAGGTAATCCATTCTTTGTGAATGAATTCTTGCAAACATTATACAGCGAGAAGTTTCTACAGTTTAATCGGCAACAGCGACGTTGGCAATGGGATTTGGCGGCGATTGAACGAACAGGGTTTACAGATAACGTGGTAGAACTAATGGTGGGGAAACTGAAAAAACTACCTTCCTCTAGCCAACAGATTTTATCCCTAGCGGCTTGTTGTGGTGCAGAGTTTGACTTAAGACTGCTTACCTGGGTTGAGGAAAAATCGCCTCAAGATATTTTTGACTTATTAAAAGTCGCCCTAGAACATGGCTTTATTTTTTCCTTATCCGAAGCCGATGAAAATTTGCTGATTCAGTCCTATAAATTTGGACATGATCGGATTCAACAAGCTGCCTATTCGTTAATTACTGACCATCAAAAAAAAGAACTTAATTTGAGAATTGGTCGGCTGTTGTTGGAAAAGCTTTCTAGCCAAGAACGAACCGAAAAACTCTTTGAAATCGTCGATCGATTGAATGCAGGTCGGTTGCTGATCACTGATAAAGCCGAACGGTTAGAGTTAGTCAAGTTAAACCTGTTAGCCGGAAAACAAGCCAAAAATGCCACCGCTTATGGGGCAGCTAGGGACTATTTAGTCGTGGCAATGGAAGGGTTAACGGATGAAGCATGGTTAAGTCACTATGATTTGGTTTTGGAGTTATATAAAGAACGCAGTTTAATTGAATATTTTAACGGTCATTTAGATAAATCAGAAAACCTGCTAAAGTATACCCTGAATCAAGTTAAATCGGTATTAGACAAAGGAGAAATTTATAAACAGCTCAGTATTCAATACACGCTGATGGCACGATACGCAGAGGCGATTGAAACCGGACGGCAAGCCTTGGCGTTGTTAGGAGTTTATCTACCCAAAAATAAGCTAAAAGCGGCGCTGGATGTGGAAGTTGAACAAGCCAAACAAAACTTAGGCGATCGCGAGATTGCTTCATTGTTATCAGAACCCGAAATTACGAGTCCTGAACATAAAATGGCATTGCAATTGTTGATCAATATTGACCCTCCTGCTTATTTTTCAAATCAGGAACTCTACCCTGTTATTGTGGTTAAAATGGTCAATATTTCTCTGTGCTATGGCAATATTCCCGAATCGGCAAAAGGTTATGTGACGTATGGCATTATCTTGGGTTCGGTTTTAGGGGATTATCAATCAGGATATGAGTTTGGTTGTTTGGCGGTAAACTTGAGTGAGCGATTCAACAGTCCGTTTCAAAAATGTGCCGCTTGTTTGGTTTTGGCGGGTCATTTAAATCATTGGGTGAAGCCACTAAATTTAGCCAAACAGATTTTTGATGATGCCTATCAAGCGGGGTTGTCATCGGGTGAATTACGCCACTCTGGCTATGCCTTAGAACATCAGTTGCGTTACTTGTTTTATCAAGGGGTAAATCTGGAAGAAATTCTGGAACTTTTGCCCAATTATTTGCAGTTTTTGCAAAAGACAAAAAATCAGTGGGCAATTGATGGCATGGTGGGATTTCACCTAGCTTTATTGAATTTGTTGGGACTGACTCAGAGTCACCTAGAGTTTCACAACGACGAGTTTAATGAATGTGGCTATTTAGAAACCTGTCGCACTAACAATAGTTGGGCTTGGCTGTGTACGTTTAGTATTTTTAAAGCTCAACTATTGTATCTCTATGAGGAGTTTGAGATGGCTTTCGCCGCGATTTTAGAGGCTGGCAATTTTATCGATTTTGTGTTAGGTCATTTCCAAGGGGCTGAATATAATTTTTACTATTCCTTAATTCTGAAATCCCTTTATCCAGAGGCAACTGAGGACACAAAGAAACAGTATTGGCAGCAGTTAGAGCGAAATCAACAGCAACTAAAAAATTGGGCGGATAATTGTCCCGAAAACTTCCTGCATAAATATCTGTTAATCGCCGCCGAAATGTCACGGATTTCGGGACATGAGATAGAAGCGATGCGGTTGTACGATCGTGCCATTGAATCTGCCCGAGTAAACAAGTTTATTCAAAATGAAGCCTTAGCCAATGAACTAGCTGCTCGATTTTGGCTAGGGGAAAGCAAGCCGGAATTTGCTCAAATCTATCTCAAAAATGCTCATTATGGATATACAATTTGGGGGGCGAAGCGGAAAGTTGAGGTGTTAGAAGCCAAATACCCGAAATTGTTGCGATCGCAAACAGATCAACTGTCTATCTCAAAAACATTGAATACTTACACAACCAGCGACTCGACGAAGGGTGAACTGTTAGATTTAGCCACAACTGTCAAATCAACCAATGCGATTTCCAGCGAGATAGTTTTAGATAAATTGCTGGCAAATTTAATGAATATTCTGGTTGAAAACGCTGGAGCGCAACGGGGTATCTTGATTTTACCCAGTAGCAATGGGTTACTTGTGGAAGCCACCAAAGAAGCTGATTTACAGGACATTCCCGTACTGCAATCGATTCCTCTGGAGCAGTTTGAACGGCTCTCCTCAAAAATTGTCCATTATGTCGCCCGCACTTGCAAAACAGTGGTGTTAAATGATGCGACTCGTGAAGATAACTTCACCAACGATCCCTATATTCAACAGTATCAGTGTTTATCTATCGCCTGCACGCCGTTAATTAATCAAGGCAGACTCCAAGGGATTATCTATCTGGAAAATAACCTAACAACCGGAGCCTTTACCCAACAGCGCATGGCACTGTTACGAACCCTCGCCACCCAAGCGGCTATTTCCTTAGAAAATGCCAAACTCTATGACAATATCACCACCTTAAATTCCGCCTATGAGCGGTTCATCCCGGCTCAGTTTCTCAGCTTTTTAGACAAAGCGAGCATTGTTGATGTCAAAATAGGGGATCAAGTTGAACGGGAAATGACAGTTTTATTCGCTGATATTCGGGACTTTACCACAATTTCTGAACAGATGACGCCAGCGGAAAATTTTGCGTTTATTAACGAGTATCTCAGTTATATGGAACCACAAATTCAAAACCATGGCGGATTTATCGATAAATATATTGGTGATGCGATTATGGCATTGTTTCCTAATTTGGCTGATGATGCGGTTCAAGGCGGAATTGCTATGCTGGAAGCCTTAAATCAATATAATCAAATTCGACAACAACGAAATCGGAAACCCTTACGGATTGGTATTGGGTTACATACGGGATTGTTAATGTTAGGAACCGTTGGCGGATTGGGGCGCATGGATGGAACGGCGATTGGCGATGCAGTGAACCTTTCCGCGCGGGTAGAAGGGTTAACCAAAATCTACGGGATTTCGTTTTTAATCACCCATCAAACCTTGGGGCGGTTAAATAATCCCTTAGACTATGACTTTCGCTTTATCGAACAAGTGAAAGCCAAAGGCAAAGCCAAAGCCGTGGGTTTATTTGAAGTATTTTCCGCCGATCCTCCTGAACTCCGAGACGCCAAACTTGTCACAAAAGAGACATTTGAAAAAGCCGTGATGTTGTATCATTTCGGTTCTTTTGCCGAAGCCGCCGATTTATTTCAAAAATGCCTAGACTATCATTCTAGCGATCGCGCCGCCCAAAGTTATCTCGAACGCTGTCAAATCCAGATCAGAACCAATCCCTTGGAGTAAGCTAGGGGAGCCATGTAGAGACGTGCCATGGCACGTCTCCATGGCACGTCTCCATGGCACGTCTGGAAGCCGGGCAGGTTTGTAGGGGCGGGTTTGACGATTATCTTTTCGGTTGCACCCAAATCTGGCTAAACCCGCCCCGACTGTCGTTAGCGCAAGAGACTTCCCGTGAAAGGTCTTGTATATTAATTTTTATAACCAAAATAGATCTTCTGCGTAGAATTCAAACCTGAAGCCTCAGTGATCGGTATAAACTCGCCAGTGACGGCTGTTCAATACAGAGAAACTGACGAAACCATTCCTTAAAAACGCTTATGTCATTTATTGCTTCACTCTTAACCACCCTTGTGGCAATCCTCGTCTTTTTGACGAGTGCCAAAATTCCCGATAAACGGACAAGCTTAACCGTGCGAGCCGTAGCATTACTCGTTGGCGTCATTGCTGTGATTGCCTCCGTTTTCAGAACTCTGATTATTATCCCAGCGGGGAATGTTGGTGTAGTCGAATTATTCGGACAAGTCTCTCAACGTCCCCTGAATCCGGGTGTGCATTTAGTTAACCCATTCGCTGAGGTTGAAGAGTTTTCCACGCGACTGCAAGATATCAAGGAAACCATCGAAGCGACATCCCAGGAAGGATTAGCGTTTAACATCGATGTCTCTCTTCAGTACAGACTAGAGCCTAACAAAGCCGCCGATGTGTATAAAACGATTGGCACAGAGGAAACGGACATTATCATTTCCCGATTTCGTTCCCTGGTGCGGGAAACAACCGCTAGCTATCCAGCCGAAGCCATTTACTCGTCGAAACGCCAAGAGGTTGCCAATCAGCTTCGTCAACGGATCAGTGAACAGTTGACTCCCCTAGGTTTTGTGGTTGATCAGGCTCTGTTGAGAGAAGTTAAATTGCCAGAAACGCTGCAAGCGGCTGTACAGCAGAAGCTGGCTACAGAGCAAGAAAGCCAGCAAATGAAATTTACCTTAGAAAAAGAGCGTCAAGAGGCAGAACGCAAACGTATTGAAGCAAGAGGGACAGCAGATGCTCAAAAGCTTATCTCTCAGGCTCTTAATCAGCAATTTCTCAGGTTAAAGGAAATTGAAGCAATGGAAAAACTGGCGAGTTCCAACAATGCTAAAGTCGTGATTATGGGCGGTGAATCAGGGGAAGCGCCAGTGATGTTCCAGCTTGATTCGGCTCAAAGTCCGTGATCGTTATCAATGGATAATTAATAATTGATAATTGACAATTGATTAATTGGGTCTAAGACCTCTTCGTTTACGAAGAAATTAAAAAAGATTTTCCTTAATTTAAATCCTCTTCTTTTAAGGAGAGGTCATTATCCATTGTTCATTATCCATTGTCAATTTGTGAATGGTTATTTGTTTTTTATCCACATTCTGTCGTTCTCAGTCCCCATGTCTGACACACAAAAATGGTACATTGTCAAGCAAAAAAATGGACAATGCGAAATTGTTAAGAGCACTCAACTCGAAGGTGAGGAAGAATCAGAACGCTGGGGACCTTTTGAATCTCAACAAGACGCGATCGCACACCGAGTTGGACTAATTCGGGCGGGAAAATGTCAACCTAGATAGTACCTATCGAGCCTGAACCGATGCCCTATTATTGGGTTGATCGGCAATTGCCTGATTAAGAACATCTAGAGCTTTGACATATTGGGGATCGTCTGGCGTGCCAATTTTACTCCGATCCTTCTGCAATTCCTTGCGCTGTTCCTCAGTCAGTTCTATGACAATATCCGGCGGAATCCCTTCCTTATTGATATCACGACCACTGGGCGTCAGATACTTAGCAATAGTCACCGCTAAACCCGAACCATCTCCGAGTCCGCGTACTGATTGTACCAAGCCTTTGCCAAAGGTCTGAGTTCCGACCAAGGTTGCTCGTTGGTTATCCTGCAAAGCACCCGAAAGAATTTCACTAGCACTCGCTGAACCACCATCAACTAGGACAACTAAAGGTTTATCCGTCAGGGATCGATTTCTAGCAACCTCTTCATTTGAACTACCCTGACGATTCACCGTAGAAACAATCTTCCCTTTATCCAGCCACATGCGGGCAATCTCAATGCTGGAGTAGAGTAATCCGCCCGGATTAGAGCGTAAATCCAAGACGTAGCCATCAACCTCCTGCGTCTCTAAATCCTTAATTGCCTCTCGCATTTCCTGTGCTGCGATCGCGCTAAACTGATTCAGGCGAATATAACCAATCCCACCCGTGGGTGTACTCCGATAGCTATAGCGTACTGGATGAATTTCAATCCGCGCCCGTGTAATTTTATAGTCGATTTCCTCCTCATCCCGTTGAATAGTTAGCGTCACATCAGTACCCGGTTTCCCGCGAATCAGTTGCACGGCGTCATTAACATCCATCCCTTCGGTACTCTGACCATCAATCTTGAGGATTATATCCCTGGCGAGAATACCCGCCTTAAACGCTGGCGTATCCTCAATTGGCGAAATGACCATTAACTTTTTCGTCTCTTCATCCTGGGCGATTTGAATCCCCACACCCGTTAATTCCCCAGAAGTATCAATTTGCATGTTTTTGAACTCTTCGGGGTCCATAAATCGGGTATAGGGATCATCGAGCTGCTTGAGCATTTCCCGAATGGCTTCGTAAGCTTCTTGCTTGTCAGCATAGGGGCGCTCTAAGTACTCAAGGCGAACGGCTCGCCAATCCACCTGATTGAAGGTAGCATCCACATACTGGCGATCAATAATTTGCCAGACTTCATCGACTAACTCTTTGGGGCTGTCCTGAAAAAAAGCCTGACTTTGAGATAAATGCAGACCAGCCCCTGTAACTGCAACCGTTGTTAAGACTACTGCGGTCGCCCCAACGACGAGGCTACGTTTTGTAATTACCATAATCCTTTCACAAGCTGGAGGAAAACGACTGCAAAGGAATTACGCTCACTCTAACACAGGCTATGCCAGCACGCTCCTGTTGCACATCTTTGTTATCCATCCTAGCTTGCTTGCCGTCCGGATGTAACGGCTATTGAGTTTTATCTGCCGATGGGTGCTGGGAAATCCCTCCCTAGTTGCCTGGACTAAATCGCTACACTGTATACCCCTCAAGGTTTATCGTATCAATAAATCATTTGGTGATATTCTCACCAGCAATGGGTTGACAAAGCTCACGATTACTCTGTTTCACATCTGGATTATGATTGAGATAATCTCGCAGCCAATTACAACTTTTGGATAACAGATTCTCTAAATCTAAATTCCAGACAATTGCCATATTATCTTCAGTGCCAACAGCCAAGGCTTGACCATCCGGACTCCAACTCACACTTGTGACCCGCCCCTCCTCAGCTTCCCAGGTTTTCACTAAAGTGTCATCCAGCCGCCAGATTTGTACCCGATTATCCCAACTTGTGGTGGCGAGAATATTGCCCCTAGGACTGAACTGAACCCGCGCCACACTATCAGTAGACCCTTTCAGTGTAGTTTGCAGTTTACCCTGGCGATTCCAGACTTTTACCGTATTGTCATAACTAGCTGACGCTAATAACTCGGAGTCTGCGGAGAAGCTGACATCTAAAACCCAATTACTATGACCCTTTAAGCTTTTCAGTAATTCTCCATGTACCGTCCACAACTTTACGGTTTGGTCATCACTAGCAGACGCCAATAGCTGACCATCGGGACTAAAACTCACCCCATTGACGCGGGATTGATGTCCCTTTAATGTTTTAATCAAAACTCCATCCCTTGTCCAAAGTTTAACCGTTTGATCCCGACTCGCTGAGGCAAGCTGTTGAGAATCAGGACTAAAACTAACATCCAAGACCCAATCCTGATGACCATTTAACACCTTAAGGAATTGTCCCTGTCGATTCCAAAGCCGAATCGTACCATCTCGACTAGCTGAAGCAATGCGTTCACCGTCAGGACTAAAACTAACGCTATAAATCCGTTCAGTATGTCCGTTTAAAGTAGAAAGCAGTTGACCCAGGCGATTCCAAACTTTGACAGTTTTATCGTTACTCGCCGTCGCAATCAATTCTCCATCAGGAGAAAAAGTAACATCTACCACATCATCGTCATGCCCTCGTAAAACTAACTGAGACTGTTGACGAAGTTGCCAAAGTTTGATGGTTTTATCATAGCTGGCAGAGGCAAGAATAACGGGGGTTGCTTGTGCCTGTTTTGTGGGACTAAAACTGACAGCAGTTACTCTATCGCTGTGTCCTTTAAAAGTTTTCAGTAACATCCCCTCGCGATTCCACAGTCTCACCGTATTATCGGCACTTGCGGCTGCAATCAACTGGCTGTCGGCGCTAAATGTCACGTTCAACACCCAGCGTTCCGGCTGAGATAGGGTTTTGATTAGCTTACCCTGAGTATTCCACAGTTTCACGGTGCGATCATCGCTAGCTGAGGCAATCAATTGACCATCGGGACTAAAAGCGACGCTGTTAACCTTACCCTGGTGTCCCGTGATGGTTTTCCACAGTTGACCATCTTCTGTCCACAATTTGATGGTTTGATCACTTCCGGCTGAAGCCAGGATCTCACCATTGGGACTAAAAGCAACCCACTGCGCTCCGTTTTTGTGAGCCGAAATAGTACGGATTAACTGACCATCCACTTGCCACAGTCGCACCGTACCATCCGCACCTGTGGAGGCTAAGCGTTTACCATTGGGACTAAAGGTAACGCTGTAAACATAATCCTTATGCCCGCTCAGAGTGCGGACGAGGGTGCCATCACGACGCCATAATTTCACCCTACCATCCCAACTACTCGATGCAATGAGCTGGCTATCTGGACTAAACGAAACACTGGTGACGCTATCTTGATGCCCTTGCAGGGTAGTGACCAAAGTGCCATCAGGACGCCATAATTTCACCCTACCATCGCGGCTGGCTGAGGCAATCACTTCTCCATCAGGAGAAAAGCTCACATCCCAGACGATATCACTATGTCCTTCTAAACGATTTCGCTCCGTCACCGAGTCTACGGCTTGGGAGAGGGCGGCAATCACTTGCAGGTGGGTATCTGGTTCAACCTGTACAGCAACGTGCTTAAGCTGTCTAGCAGCTCTTAGCCCTTCCAGCAGAGCATCAAATTCCTTTCCGGAAGCAAATAGAGCTTCTGAGAACGCACTAATCGCACCCAATTGGGCATTAAACGTCAGAGTCTCAGCACGTCGGCGTTGCACCTCAGCCCGCCATCCTAAACCCCCAGCGGTAACTGCCAGAACTGCCATCGCCATACCGACGGCGATGGCACCCAGTCGCTGTTTGCGAACTCGTAAGAGTTCCATCTGACTGTTCTGTAGCCGTTTCACAAGAGTGAGCTTGCGGCGTTTTTTGTAATGGTGGCGGATTGGTGCGACTAAGTAATCGTGAACAAGCTGATATCGATCCTCTGGTTCATCGGGTAGGCGAAATAACAATCCGGCGCCGACCAAAATCTCCAGAATTAGGGGAAGTGGGGGTAGGGAGTTGGCAATAGAGGGGGACGGTGTTTGTCCCATATCCAAATCCTTTGTCCCCGATTCCAACTCGGTTTGAGTTTTCAGGGGACGAGTCCCTCGGTCATCCGTCAGTGAAAATAAGACATGCCAAACCGTATCTGTGTTCTCAGATCCACAATCGGCAATGGCACTGATGAGCCAGCGTTCGACTAAGGTTGCCTTGGGATTCGTGCCTAGGGCTTGGTATTGCGCCAGGGTGGTAATTTTTTCCGCTTGTAGTTGCATACCCACCACTTGTAATTCAATCAGTCGCACGCTTTGTGTCGGTGAGGCTAAATCCTGAACCAGGGCATCAATTAGGGCTTCGTCTAACTTAAACTGAGACCCAGAAGCGAGGGTAGAAATGACATTCTTCGCTTCCTGTGGGGACAGATCACCCAGGTGATAACGAAGTTGCCGATCCAAAATATTGTTGTTGATGGCACTCAAATTGGTGTAGCGTTCGCATTCGAGGAGGTAATGCAGGTAATCTTCTCGCAGGGATAAAATAACTTTAACAAAGGGAAGATTGAGGCAATGTTCCAAAAATTCATAGAACTTGCGTCGCTGTTCTAAGTCAGTACAGACGAAAAAAAATTCTTCAAACTGATCAAAAATCAGAACGATCAGGACATTGCCATCAGCCGCCTGCTGCAACTGGTCTAGACTGGTTGGCAGTTGGGTCAGCGATTGGGGTGCTAAGGCGGTATCTGATGAGGGATAAGTGGTGCAGCCTAACCCCTGGGTGAGTTGTCGAGAAAACTCTCCCCGCCAATCACGATAGACTTTTTGCACTACGGGGATAACCTCTCTGGCGCTAATCGTGCGACTGGCTAAGGCGGGGACTAATCCCGCATGAATGAGAGAACTTTTACCAACGCCAGAGGAGCCATGAATCACGGTTAGTTTGTGATCATTGCGGCTTAGGCGTTCCAAGAGTCGATTCACATCAGGCAATCGCCCAGCGGCGGCTATTTCCAGGGGCGATAATTGTTGCTCAGCTCGTCCAGAAAGTAAGGGTGCGGCACCGAGAAAGGTAAAAAAGCCATACTGTTGTTCTAAGGAGCGCTGTTTTTGCTTGAGTTCAAAGGCTCGTAGGTATTTCTGGTGATCATAGTAGAGCGATCGCAGTTCTTGGAGAATGTCGAGATAAAGCTGGGGAGACTGATGGGGAGCTTTGGGGAGTAACCCCTCTACCGTTAACGCTGTCTCTAAATCCGCAATAGCAGCCGTCGATTCACCCAGTTGACGCTGGGCTTTGGCACGGATGAGTAAATACCATCCCTGATGCTGAGGCTGAAATAATTGGGAATTCTCCAAAATGTCTAACGCCGTTTGCGCGAAGACTTTGGCATCCTCCCAGTTGGATTCTTCTAATGCCACAGCCGCTAAAAAACCGTAAGCTTGCGGTAATTGAGCGGCGTTGTCTTGGGTTTGAGACTGCGCCAAAGACTGAAGTGCCAGCGCTTGTAAATCTGCCCAATTTTGCAGATTTTGCAAGACTTCACCCAGTTGAATGGTTAAATGGGCAACCCAATCCAAGCGTCCCGCCGTCGTAAAGACGTCAATCCCCCCTTGCCAAAATTCTCTGGCTCTCTCCCAACTTCTATACTTGTGATTGGGGTGTAATTGAGCTTGACGACAATAACACCAGCCTAGATGACATAGCAATATGCCAATCCGTTCTAAGGATTGTTTAGGGATGTCATCGGATACAGCACACTGAATCTGTTGCCAAACGTCTAGACTCCGTTGATACTGCTCAAGGGCAACTTCAATTAGGTCATGGCGAAAGGCATCTCTAGCTAAAATAAATTGCCATGTCGCATAGTGGGCAGGTTCTAGACTCACATCACGCGCCTGCAAATCCCGTAAGGCGGATTCGAGTTCTTGACGACACTGGCATCCTGGCGCCAACTTGAGTGCCTCATTGGACAAAAATTCACCGACACTTTTATCTAAAAGGGTGGTGAAAAGTTCCTCTGTCGTTTGCTCCCATAAGTGCAACAATTCGGCTGTTGCTAGTTCAAATTTAATCGAGGTGGCAGCCCAACTTTTAAAATCGGGCGCAAATCGAGCTAATTTGTGGAGTAATTCATCCGTGACCCATAAAACGATGGGAAAGGTAAAACTTTTAGGAAATTCGTCTCGTACCTGATTTGTGGAAATTAAGACCGGATCAATTGCCGTTAAGGATTCTAGACCAAATACGAGCAAGGCAGATACCTCCTCTGGCGCGATCGCGTCTAGGATAACGGTATATAAGGTTTGACTGGATTCTTGAAGCACTAACTGTTTCAAGGGAATTCCCGTCAGCCCTTGGAGTTTCTGCCATAGGGGTTGCTTGCAGCACTGATAGTTGCAGCGAACTAAAATCAGGGCAAATTGTCCTTCAGACAAGGTGATTGCCCGAGCGAGGGTGGATAATGAACGCTCATTGGCTAAGACTATTTCTTCGGCTCTCTCTTGCTCCTTCATTCCTATCAAAATGTGACTACTCCTAGTTGGTTCTCATTGAGGAAAATAGTTTTACCAAGGGAAATTAATTACGGACGAAAAAAAACAGAAAACAAACCAATGATACCTCTATTGGCTTAATTGGATCGGCTTGACTATTTTCAGTATTTATTTTTTATTAAATCCTATTTTTGATAATATAAAAACTATTAATTTAGCCACTCAAGCCACTTATAAAATCACAACTTAGACGCAGATAATTTAACAAGTTCTGATTCAATTAAACAGTGAGATCAACTGATAAAAATCGTGACAAAATTTTATGTTAAATGTGATTTAGATCACTGATTTGGGATTGGGGAAGTTTTAACCCTTCGCTTGGCGCATAGGGCATAGTGCGTGAGTTAACTCCCCCAGCTCCCCCCGCTCTTAGACGTTCCAGCGAAACGTCTCTACTCCCCCTGCACCCTTTGACCCCGACACTAAGCGCTCTGGCTCACGGCGGCGACAGATTTAAACCGGGCAGTCTCGGCTAAAGCTGGGTTGACTCCAAACCAGCGACCCAAGTCATCGCGGTATTCATAGACAAACATGCTGCGTAGCAAGGTTTGATACTCTTTTTCACCTCGAATGAACTGCTGTTGAACGACCTGAAAGAGTAACTGCCATTCTGGATCTTCAACCGCTAACGCCAGATCGTCACGGTATCCCTTAATTACGCTTTCTAAGCATTCGCGAGAAAAGGGTGGATCTTCTTGTTGCAGGCAGTTATACAGCACTCCCAATAAGTTGCGGATGTGACCCCCACTAATCCGACAGAGGCGGTCTAGGGTTTCGGGACTGTCAAAAACCTCTGAGATTAAACTTAAGCGGTCTTCCGGAGAAACCGTGGGAAAGGCACGGGCTAAAACGAGTTGTCGGAGTAATGCCATACCTTGGGGGAACTCACGACCATCTCGAAACCCGATCGGCACCATGGGCAACACTTTGGGAGCGACACCCCCTCCCAAACGATTCTTGAGGGTTTCGTACTCGTTAGAGAACATCAACGCTAAGGGTATGGTATAGACCAGATGACACCCTAAACGTCGCAATTGAGAGCCTCGGTCGATAAACAGGTATTCAGGCTGCAATCGATCCCCATGAACCCGCCTGGGATCAACCCGATCCAAATTGTCTACAATGACAACTAACCCTTGTTTCCCGCGTTGTTTAAGCTTTTTTATCGCAGGTTCAATGATTTCGGTATTAATCGCCTGTAAAATACCTTGAGTGCGAGGCTCTAGGTGCTGTCTAAGCTGTTCGCGCAATTGAGGGCTATCTTTAGTTTTAGCCGTAATTTTGGCAATGCCCACGGAAAGTTCAGCGGCTACATCCACATCGATAGGCGTCTGTAAGAATTCATTAATCTCGTTGAAGAGTTTGTTAAAGTACCGGGGTTGGAGATGAATCCCGATCGCTTCTAGGTTTTCACTCACCGACCGAGCGATGCTGAGCAAAATATCGCTAATATCAACATCTGCCATGTCTAAGTCTTGAGACGACTCGAAATAGACAACGTGAAATTGTTGCTCCTCTAACTGAGCCTTCAATCGAAACAATTCGGTAGACTTGCCACAGCCAATATGCCCAGTAAAGAGTTGGCAGGTGGGTTCATCCGGTGAAAGTCGCGCGATCGTTCGTCCTAAGGCTTCGATAATTTTGCCGCCCCGCACGGAGGAAAAATTAATATAGTACTGACGATCCTCTGGATTGCCCATAACTAGAGTTCTAGCTGGGTTACAGGCTTTGAAAAAAGTAGGTAGATGCAGTTTCATAAAGCAAGACTCTTAAGTCACCTGATTCAAGTAGAGAGTAAATCATTGACTGAACCCTTATGCGTAGGGGTAATACCCCCCCTTAGTGTCAATAGCCCGGATGTGATCCCCCAGTTAGAGTAGTGAGGAAAACCTCACCAAAATAACTGACCCCTCGAAAATCTTCTCCCCCTGTCTCACTTATACCTTGATAACGCCTGAGCAAGCTGGCTTGCAATAACGATTGCACCATGATAGTGTGATCTGTTAAATGGCAACGACTTGCATCAGCACAACCAGCTTGGTCAGCCATCGCCCGGTTTGATGACAACGGCAAGAAAAGGAAACCAGGGAAGAAAAGATTTCCTCATCCGTTAAGGTTAGTGGGGCAGAATGTCAATCTCCTGGCAAGGGAAAGTAGGATGGTGGCATTGATATATTTGGAACCTCTAGCGGTAGTAGATGGCAAACATTGCATCAGTTTCCCAAGCACAAATCAGTAATCGGCGACAACATTTACGACGCGCACGCCGAATTAAATTTTTTCAGGCTCTGTGGCGATCGCTCATGGTTGGCGGTATGGCTAGCGGTTTGATTTGGGCGATTACCTTGCCCGACTGGGTGATTCGCCAACCGGAACAGATTGACATTGAGGGCAATGAATTTCTCTCAACTCAAGCAATTCGTTCCCTGCTCCCCTTATCCTATCCTCAGTCCCTATTGCGCGTGGAACCCCAAGCGATCGCGGAGGTGCTTGAGGGCGCCGCACCCATTGCAACAGCGACAGTAACCCGTCAACTCATACCCCCAGGATTGACCATTCAAGTGCAAGAGCGCCAGCCCGTTGCGATCGCACAGGGGATAGCTTTAGCTGCACAGGGGCAAACTCAGGTGACCTCAGAACCGGGCTTTTTGGATGAACGGGGTGTCTGGATGCCCCAAAGTAGCTATCATTCTCTCAAAGCCAATGTGGAGTTGCCCACGCTGCAAGTAAGGGGTCAAAATGAATACTATCGTCCTTACTGGTCGCAAGTGTATCAGGTCATCCACCATTCTCCCGTCAAAGTCCTGGAAATTGATTGGCGAAACCCAGCTAATTTAATCTTGAAAACCGAGTTAGGAAATGTTCACTTAGGATCGGGTAGTTCCCAGTTGGCGGAGCAACTGGCAGTCTTGGATCGTATGCGACAGTTACCCACTCATCTTCAACAAAGCCAAATCGCCTATATTGATCTCAAAAACCCAGACCGTCCGGTGATTCAGATGAGGATGCCAAGTGAGACATCTGAACCTGATCATGACTAACCGTGGCGGGAAGAGTGGTATAAAAGAGAATTCAGCTATGCCAATTTTGGCAACTCTTGAGGAGAGTACCCTTCAAGAGTCTTAACCACAAACAGGGGTGTTCGTTGGTTTTTCGATCGACTTACCCTATAGTTGACTCAGATTGCTACATATAACTGATAAAGTTGATTATCAACCCTGACCTATTGCAATGACGCTTAATAGTAAACTAGGGCTTGTCCATCAAAGCTCTCCTATCACACTGAATACCGATCTTTCAGTTGGAGTGGAAAATACCCATCCCTTCAGTAACTCTGGGTTGCAGTTTGGTCAACCCCATGATTATGATTCCAAGGGGATTCCCAGGGAAGACACGAGGAGTGACAACATTTTGCCAGGTAGTGTTGCCAAAATTAAAGTTGTTGGTGTTGGTGGTGGAGGCGGAAACGCGGTCAACCGAATGATTGCCAGTGAGGTGGCTGGGATCGAGTTTTGGTCGATTAATACCGATTCTCAAGCCCTCTCCCAAAACTCCGCCGCCAAACGCTTGCAGGTGGGTCAGAAATTGACAAGGGGACTCGGTGCAGGCGGAAATCCAGCCATTGGTCAAAAAGCGGCGGAAGAATCTCGCGATGAAATTGCCCAAGCCTTAGCCGAGTCAGATTTAGTTTTCATCACAGCCGGGATGGGCGGTGGTACAGGAACGGGGGCGGCGCCAATTGTGGCAGAGATTGCGAAAGAACTCGGCGCTTTAACAGTGGGCGTTGTGACTCGTCCCTTCACCTTTGAGGGACGCCGCCGTACTTCTCAAGCAGAGGAAGGAATTGCGGCACTGCAAAGCCGCGTCGATACTCTAATCGTGATTCCCAATAATAAGCTCTTGTCGGTGATTTCTGAACAAACACCGGTTCAAGATGCCTTTAGAGTGGCTGATGATATCCTGCGTCAGGGTGTGCAGGGAATCTCAGACATTATCACCGTTCCGGGGTTAGTGAATGTCGATTTTGCTGACGTGCGAGCTGTTATGGCAGACGCAGGTTCGGCGTTAATGGGAATTGGTGTGGGTTCAGGTAAATCCCGCGCTAGAGAAGCGGCTGTGGCGGCGATTTCCTCGCCCCTACTGGAGTCTTCAGTAGAAGGCGCTAGAGGGGTGGTCTTTAATATTACAGGTGGTAGTGATCTGACGTTACACGAAGTTAATGCCGCGGCAGAAACAATCTACGAAGTGGTTGATCCTAACGCCAATATTATTTTTGGTGCTGTGATTGATGACAGGCTTCAAGGTGAGATTAGAATTACGGTGATTGCCACGGGCTTTAGTGGTGAAGCGCCACCGCCCCCACCTGTCAAAGAAATTCCCCGTTATACGCGGCCGATCACACCGAAACCGAATCCACCCACCCCCCCCGCACCCGAACCAAAAAACCGACCGGGGCTAGATATTCCCGAATTTTTGCAACGGCGTCGTTTTCCCAGAAGCTAACAAATCATGCATTTTTCACCGGCTGTAGGGGCTCTCGCATTTGCGCCCAGATTTTTCGGTTCTACAGTTCAATTTTCGTCGCGAATGCGAGAGCCCAAGGGTTTCAGTCAAAGGTCAAAACATGCAAGTACCAGTAGCGCTGACAATAGCCGGATCGGATAGCGGAGGTGGGGCGGGAATTCAGGCAGATTTGAAAACCTTTGCTTTTCACTGTGTTCATGGAACGAGTGCCTTGACTTGTGTCACCGCCCAGAATACTCAAGGGGTCAACCGCGTGGATGCAATGCCTGTCGCCGCCGTCGTTGCCCAAATTGAGGCGGTGGTGCGTGATATCGGTACTCAGGCGACCAAAACGGGAATGTTACTCAACGCTGAGATTATTAATGCTGTGGTTTCCCAGGTTCAGGGTTTAAATCTTGACCCGTTGGTGGTTGATCCGGTGATGGTATCCCGCACAGGAGACCAATTGATTGATGATCAGGCGGTAATGTCTTTGCGAGAGGGTTTGATTCCTTTGGCAACAATAGTCACACCAAACCGTTATGAGGCTCAATTACTCAGCGGTTTGGACATTCATACTCTGGATGATATGGGAAGGGCTGCCCAACGTATTTATCAACTGGGAGCAAAAGCTGTCTTGGTTAAGGGCGGTGGGATGACGGGTAATCTATGTGGGGTCGATGTCTGGTTTGATGGAACCCAGTTGTACACCCTGAAAACAACCTGGATTGAGACAAAGAATAATCACGGTACAGGCTGTACACTCAGTAGTGCGATCGCGGCGAATTTGGCGATGGGGAAAAACCCACTCACCGCCGTGCAATTGGCAAAGGAGTATGTGACAACAGCACTCCAATACGCTCTCGATATTGGTCAAGGATATGGACCTGTGGGGCATTTTTTCGCTGTATTGCCCCGTTTATGACCGGAAAGGGCAAGGGAGTAGGGTTAAGGTTAAATAGCGTTTACTCATTGCCTAAAGAGGCGAATATTGTAAGATAGGCGTCGTATAATTAATGCCACAGTTATGGAGCTAGGAGTTGATCAGAAATAGGTTACGACTATTCCTCGATAAAATCAAAACTCTGATGACTCTACAGAGGCTTGGCAAGACCCATGAATTCTAATTCCCCAATTAATCCTTCTATGCAAAATCCGCCAACTGATCGTTATACCCCCTCAACCTCTGCCAATAATTATTGCCCTTCGGTGCCAATCTCTGTATACCGGGAACTGGCGGCTGAGTTACAAGCCGCTCAAGCTATGTTGGATTCCCTCAATGGTCAAAATCAGCAGTTGGTCAAACAAAACCAAAAACTGCGCCAAGAAGTGGAAAAAGTCCTGCAATCGAGCCAACATCTTCAGCAGGTTGTGGATTCATTGACACCCGTCACTGGCGCCCCAATGCCTCGACGCCAGTCGATTCCCTCAGAACCTCGTCCCACCCCGTCAATCCCTAAATCAGCCCCCTCTAGGGTAGGGGTTGATGTTCCACCCCCTCATAACTTGGAAGCCCCTTCATCGCCTTACAGAGAAACGTTGGTGATTGAACAGCAAGAGTCTCGTTCCCGTCGTACATCCGCTTCTGAGAGCTATAGAGAGGTCAATGGCTGGGTTTTAATTTTAGCTATCGTGCTGATTGTACTCACCGCATTTGGTACAGGTTTTCTGATTGTGCGACCTTTGTTAAAGAACAATCGCTAATTATCATGGGTCAAATGTCCTTGAATCACCAATGAACCATGAACCAATAACTACAGATTAGTAGAAATTGCCTGAACCGGACAAGTTGGGATACACTGCTCACAGACAATACAACGCGATCGCGTAAAGTTAAGTCGAAAGGTATCGGGATTGAGGGTTAAGGCTTCTGTGGGACACACACCTGTACACAACCCACAATCAACACAGCTCGTTTCATCAATCATAATTTCACGGTCAACCAGGGATACATTAATATCGTGCGATCGCATCCACTCAATGGCAGCATCGAGCTGATCAATATCTCCTGAGAGTTCCACCACCAGTTTACCGATTTGATTGGGTGCGACTTGGGCGCGGATAATATTGGCGGCGACATTGAAATCCTTTGCCAGTCGGTAGGTTACTGGCATTTGAACGGTGCGTTTGGGAAAGGTTAGAGTTAGCCGTTTTTTCATGGTCTTGTTAGCCTATGGAAAGGATCGTTTTGATAAAAATTGATCAGTTGTAGGTTAAATTGCCCTTAAATATGACCGCGAATTCCCCCGACTCCGGATCTCCATCTCCCCAAACACCTAAAGCAAATCTCAGCTCTCGACTGAGAAATTTTATAATTGCCCTAGTCGCCATCATTCTTGGCGTTGCTCTATTCTTAGGATTACAAACACAGACGGGTTCGGCTTCTCTTGACGCCCAAGCTGAGGAATCTACGCCCCTAGAAGTCGCACTGAGCAATGGCAAGCCCACCTTCATGGAGTTCTATGCTAACTGGTGTACCAGTTGTCAAGCCATGGCGCAGGACTTAGGGGAATTGAAACAACAGTACACTGACTCGGTTAATTTTGTGATGCTGAATGTGGATAACAGCAAGTGGTTACCAGAAATTCTTAACTATCGAGTCGATGGTATCCCCCATTTTGTTTTTTTAGACACCCAAGGCGAAACCATTGCCCAAACGATTGGGGAACAACCTCGCCCGGTTTTGGAGGCGAACTTAGAAGCCTTGGTCGCTAATTTACCATTACCCTATACTCAAGGCGATGGACAAGTCTCTACATTTAAAGCGCCTGTGTCATCGTCAAAGACATCCCCAGATGACCCTCGCAGTCATGGGAGTCAAGTGAAAGAGTAGTTTTTGACTGAAGACCTCAAAAGAGCCATGTAGAGATTGTAGCAGGCTACGTCGGGGAACAGTAGCAAATACAGTCTCTTCCCTAGTCCACCCTGTTAAGTAAAGTTTTTTTTACAGAGCTTTGGAAGGATAGGCTTCGCTCCATTATCTTGGATATGGGAGAGCTACTAGGCTAGTAGGAGGATAAAAATGGCAGATCAACACTCTCCAGCCAATTACACCAGCGCTGACTTTGAGAAGGCGGCACTCAGCCGATTCCGTTCTCTCATATCTTTTCTACCCAAAAATTGTAAGTTATTTCGAGAACTCTGGAATCGTTCTACAGTACTGTGTTTAGACTTTGACGATTGTCCTCACCTTCTCGATCAGGTTATGAGTCAATCTTTTTTGCTATTACTCGTAGCCCATTACTTAGGATTGGCTGACTCTGTACTTTTCCGAAGAGGTAAAAAGGTAATGGGATGGATGTCCATGGTGCCCTAGAGTGTCAGTCTGTGTAACCCTAGTTAGCCGCTCTTAAAAGTTAAGAAGTTACAAGTAATAAGTCCGAAAAGAAATAGTTTTGTCTCTTTTGTTACAATGTCACCCTGTAAAACTAATATTTTTTTTGTCGTTAATGTTACGATTAGTCAGGTGAGTTCGATTCCTAAAAACGCTGGTCTAGATGTTAAGGTAAAGATGGTAAAGTCAAGATAGGCATCGTACAAAAAGGCAGAAAGCAGAAAGTGGAAATCGCGGAAACTGTAACGATTTCCGTCGTGCTGCCATAAGAGTTTGTATGAGGCATATCCTTGAGTTATTTCTTCTATAGTTTTATGACGCTAATACTTTGGTTAATCACCTTATCGATTGCCTTAATCGCTGTCTACCTTAGCATTAAAGTCACTGAAGAAATAGAACGAGTTGCTGCTGTACTTACTGCCTTAATTTGTCTGGTATTTTGCTTGTTTTTTGCTCCGATGTCGATAAAAGTAGCAATTCTACTCCTGCTCCTGGTTAGTCTAAACTACACGGTTAACCTAATTAGCCGAAATATTTCATCTTGACTCTAGTTGTGACGAATGACGCTCTCCGCTTTTAACTTTTATTGTGCCTATGAATAAGTCATTTGAGTAGGGAGTCAGGTTTTTCACCCCTTAATACCAAATCCGCCTTGGAAACCCCATGCAAGAGGAGGCGATTGAAATCGCTGCTACACAAACAAAGTCCGCCTGCGCGGACTAGATTTTCACAAATTGACAATGGATAATGACCTCTCCTTAAAAGAAGAGGATTGAAATTAAGGAAAATTTTTTTTAATTTCTTCGTAAACGAAGAGGTCTTAGACCCAATTAATCAATTGTCAATTATCAATTATTAATTATCCATTGATAAAGGGG